>NZ_JAGFPF010001340.1:0-589 GCF_025962695.1 Candidatus Symbiopectobacterium sp. NZEC135
CGCTTCTTCCGTCAATTTAGCCGCTAATTCCGGCGTTTTCTCGTATTCCAGCACCGTGCGCAACGCTTTCGGCGTGGCGATGGTTTCGGTCACGACAGCCTTCTGTTGCTGCGCGCGCCAGCGGTACGCTTCAGGCTTTTTCTGCGCCTCGCTGTTGCTGTCAGCCGCCTGACGCTGCTGACTGCGTTCCGTCACCGAGGCCAGGCGTTCCAGCGCCGATGCCGCCGTGCCCGGCCGAGCGCGTTCCTGCGCCGCCGGATCAGACTTTTTTGGCGGCGGCGTACCCTGTCGCTGCAATAACTGGCTGCGCGCCTGTAGCAGTTGCGAGGTGGCGTCCGGCAACGGCGCGGCAGGTGCAACAGGTTCCTCAGGCGCAGCGACAGGCGATGACGGAGCAGCCGCAGGGGATGACGGCGCACTGGGCGCAGACGCCTGACGCGCAGGCGGAATGTGCGCCTGCGGTGCGGCAGGTGCACTCGCCGCCACTGGCGCAGTTGCCACCGGTGCAATCACCGCCTGCGGATGAAATGCCAAGGCTCTGAGCAGCGTCATTTCAACGCCCATACGCCGGTCTGGCGCATAGGATAAT
>NZ_JAGFPF010001338.1:0-589 GCF_025962695.1 Candidatus Symbiopectobacterium sp. NZEC135
CTGGAAAGTGATTTCGATAAATTCAGCCGGGCGAACCATAGCGACCAACACGGTAATACGCAGAATACCTTCCAGAATATCGTTTCCGGTCATCGTTTTACCCAGACCAACGCTCACATTGTAAGCTTCACCTGGCGTTGAACCTGCTAACCCGCCTCGTTTCCAGATACCGTACAGGAAGTTACCCAGCATGCTTTCCATTGAGACCCAAGTATTGGCGACGTTGGGTTCGAAGACATACGCTTTTGAAGCAAGCTTAATGGACTCTTCTAACATAATCATCGTGCGCCTGACGTTGATATAACGCCAGTCTAAGCTATTGCCATCAAGCGTTCTGGCTCCCCAGACTAATGTGCCTTCACCGATAAACGGCCGAATAGCGTTGATCGATTTACCCTGTGTCGTAACGTTCAGATCTTCTTGTTCATCATCGCTGATATTAACAGTTGGAGAGACCACCGCATTGACACTGACGTTTGCTGGCGCTTTCCATACGCCGCGAGAGTTATCGACCATGGTATAAATACCGGCCATCGCCGCGGAGGGGGGCAGGATATTTTGCTGAAACTTAATGTCCGCCATAATAGTT
>NZ_JAGFPF010001341.1:0-588 GCF_025962695.1 Candidatus Symbiopectobacterium sp. NZEC135
CATCGCCTGAAGCAACATATCCGGGGCGAAATGCGCGGCGAAGGCGAACGGTAAACCCAATGCCGCCGCTAACTGCGCGCTGTAGAGACTGGAGCCCAACAGCCAGAGAGGCACCTGCAAGCCTTGGCCCGGCACGGCGCGCACCGCTTGGTCTGGCTGAGCATCGGAAAAATAGCGTTGTAATTCCTGTACATCGCGGGGGAAATCGTCGATTTCCGCATTCTGGTGGCGACGCAGGGCCATCATGGTGCGTTGATCGGTGCCCGGCGCACGTCCCAGACCCAAATCGATACGTCCGGGGTAGAGTGATTCCAGCGTGCCGAACTGCTCGGCGATCACCAGCGGGGAGTGGTTTGGCAGCATGACGCCACCGGATCCTAGCCGGATACGCTCTGTGCCGGACGCAAGATAGCCGATCAGCACCGAGGTTGCGGCGCTGGCAATACCGGTCATGTTGTGATGTTCGGCTAACCAATAACGGTGGTAGCCCCATTTTTCCGCGTGCTGCGCCAGATCGAGCGAGTGATGAAACGCGTCTCTCGGCGTTGCCCCTTGTGGGATCGGCGCTAAATCCAAAACGGAAAATGG
>NZ_JAGFPF010001343.1:0-587 GCF_025962695.1 Candidatus Symbiopectobacterium sp. NZEC135
TTGAAGGGTCTTAGGTTTAAGCTATTATGCCCAAAATGGTTTTTTAGAAAAAGATTTATTTTTTCTGCACCATAGCTTTCATCTCTTTGTTGATCAAGAAGATTTTGAATATCAGTATTGAAACTATTGATTTGTTCTTGTATTTTATTTTTTTCCTGCTCAAGGGTTTTATACTCATTTACTAAAGAGGCTATTTTTTCCTTTTCTTTAATATAATTAATGTCAATAATGAACTTACTTACTTCTGTAAGGCGAAGGATATTTCTAGCTGCATCTTGATCACTCTTCAGATTTCTTATTTTAGTATTATGCGCTTGTCGAATACTTTCCAGAGAATTATATATGGCTTCTAAATCATAACTTTCTTCAATGATTATTGAAGGCATCGGTGTAAATATTTCTTTGAGTCTCTCTTGCAACGAATTTTTCATGCTCATTAAGAAATTATCATATAAAACAATCTCTTTGCTAAATCTAGATAATACGTCAAAATAGTCAGTATGTAATAATGAATAAATCTGTTCCTGATTAATAGGTAGGGATGTTGGTAATGTATTAATTACAGTATCTATATCAGAAATGAGATC
>NZ_JAGFPF010001344.1:0-585 GCF_025962695.1 Candidatus Symbiopectobacterium sp. NZEC135
ATGCCAAGATGGCACATGGAAAACGCTTAGGTGAAGCCTTGGCACAGTTGTCCGAAAAGCAGGTCAGCCAATTTTGGGAGCGTATTCGCGCGACAATGCAAGATCCCGGCAAAAAAACCATGATATGTGACAAGGTAAAGCTGGCTGGTATGCCTACACATAGCATAGATTACATGCGTGTTGAGAAATCTTCGGGTGTGGCTGCCAAACCGAGAGAGCAACACCAGTGGGAAATGTCTGTCAATAATTACTTATTATGTAAGTGATATTGCCAACTAACGATACTAAATTTTAATTTAAACTAATTTTTCAGTATTTTATATTGATGAAGGGGTTGTTTTTTTTACTCGGAATTTTTAGTGTTTTAGCCTGGACTTACCAATGAATTCGGTGATTAAAATTATCGATTCTCGTATATTATCTGTGACGTTGGTTCTGCCACTTTTGTTCTGCTGATATGCCTGAAAAACGTTTTAAGCAGCGTTTCATCTGTTTGCTCTAAAAAACCGAAGTAAAGTCATTACCGCTTGTTGGGAATAGCACTGTTAGATGAGTGTATGCGTTATTCCTTTATTGCGCAAAGTT
>NZ_JAGFPF010001342.1:0-588 GCF_025962695.1 Candidatus Symbiopectobacterium sp. NZEC135
TTTGGAGTGACGGGGCGTGAAGTCAACAACGCGCCGGTAGCCGTAAATGCCCCGGCGCGCCGTGCTTAGGCTTTTTCTGGGATGGCTGCCAGCAGTGCTGTCAGCAGTTGCCAGTAGCGGCCTACGCTTGCAATATGTACCTGCTCATCGGGTGAATGCGGTCCGGTGATGGTGGGCCCAATAGAAACCATGTCCATATTCGGGTAGGGTTTTTTAAACAACCCGCACTCCAGCCCGGCGTGAATAACCATGACGTTCGGCGTGGTGTCGAACAGCTTCTGGTACGTTTCACGCACCAACTGCATCACCGGTGAATGGGCATCCGGCTTCCAGCCCGGGTAGCCGCCTTTCGGCGCGGTGTGAGCGCCCGCTAACTGACCTAACGCCGTTAACGTTCCGACCACGGCATCTTTCCCGCTGTCAATCAGCGAACGGATCAAGCAGACGATTTCTGCCTGTTCAGCGTTCATGGTGACTACGCCCAGATTGAGCGAAGTTTCCACCACGCCTTTGACTTCATCACTCATACGGATGACGCCATTCGGGGTGGTATTCAGCAATGCCCGCCGGCGATCGTGGGATTCTGCG
>NZ_JAGFPF010001345.1:0-584 GCF_025962695.1 Candidatus Symbiopectobacterium sp. NZEC135
CGAACTCGATGAGTTTTTTGCCAATCAGTCTGCCACGCATGTCCTCACTGACATACAGGTCCTCGAGGTAGCAATAGTTATTTTCAGACCAGGTGGAACGATGGAACAGATAATGAACCAGCCCGACTATGTGTCCGTTTTCTTTTGCAACGGCGCAGAAAACGGGTTCAATCGGGCTGTGAAAACCTTGCCATACCAGCTTGGTTACCTTTTCGGAAATATCGACGCCATAAAATAGCTGATAATCTTTCCATAACGGCAACCACTGTACAAAGTCGTCTGCGGTGGCGGTTTCAATGGTTATTTTTTTAGCGCTGAGAGTGCTCATCTTTTTCCTCTGAGGTTCTTTGCTGATTTGCGTCATGCTGCGTCAGTGTTTCAGAACATGTGGTCATCAGTACCTGCCCAGTTCACAAGGGCGCGTAGTTACCAAATGGTCTGTCGGTAAATTGTCATATTACGGATGATTAGTTTTACCGCTAAAATGGCATGATTAGCCCAGCCAATTTCCCATTTATGAGCAGACCAATTCAGTGGGGAATGTCTGCTGGCACCGTACCGGTGTGGCAGCGCCGCAGTATTCA
>NZ_JAGFPF010001346.1:0-574 GCF_025962695.1 Candidatus Symbiopectobacterium sp. NZEC135
GCTTCACCCTGCGCGGTGGAAAATGACGGCGAGCGGGTATTTTGGACGCCTCAGCCAGTGGCCGAGGGGGCAGCGCTTGACGGCGTGTCGCGTGCGCTGAATATTGCCTTGCATCCTGACGCTGAAGCCTTTTTTACCACGCAGTATGCCGGGGATATGGAAGCGCACTTTGCCGATATCGATTGTCTGCTACTGCAATCGTGGAGCGAGGATGATTTTGTGCGTATGCAGGAAAATCTGATCGGACATTTGCTGACGCAAAAGTTTAGCCACGACGGAATCAGAAATGGCCCTGATCTCGTTATCCAATGTCAGCGGTGAAGTGTGGCTTGAAACCTTTGGTACACGTGAACATCGGGTGCTGGCCCCCTCTTTGTTTGTGTTCCTGCAACAGCTGCAACCGAGAGTAAGATGATTTTTGTCCGCGCTATCTGGCGGATATGCGTGTAAGAGATATCTTACATTTGTTGTGAGATATCTCTGTGTTTTACCCATTTTACGCGCTTTTTTTAAATTTTTATCCTTTTAAATTAATGTATTATATTTTTCTTTGCATTCAGGGTTTCAGCGTAAA
>NZ_JAGFPF010001348.1:0-583 GCF_025962695.1 Candidatus Symbiopectobacterium sp. NZEC135
GCTTTGACGCAATGCAGGCTTTTATTCGGGTGGTCGAGTCGGGCAGCTTTACCAAAGCCGCTGCGACGTTACAGATGAACAAGACCACCGTTACCCAGTTAATCCAACAACTCGAGACCCGATTGCGCGTCAAATTGCTGAACAGAACCACCAGAAAGGTGCATGTTACTGCCGATGGCACGGTGTATTACGAGCATGCCGTCCGTTTGCTTGCTGCGATGGATGATGCGGAAACCAGCCTCTCCAGTGCCGTTACAACGCCCAGAGGTAAGCTGCGGGTTGACGTTCCCAGCCCACTGGCTCGTCTGATTCTGGTACCCGCCTTGCCTGAATTTTATGCGCAATACCCCGATATCCAGATTGATCTCGGTGCCAGCGATCGAAAGGTAGACATGATCAGGGAGAACGTGGACTGCGTGATACGAGGAGGCGGTATCTCGGAGCAGTCACTGATTGCCCGCCATGTCGGGGATTTGACGATCGGAGCCTATGCCACACCGAATTACCTGGCTCACGCGGGGACACCCACCCACCCTAATCAACTGGAGCAATCAGAACATTATCTGGTCGGCTATCTGAATTC
>NZ_JAGFPF010001347.1:0-583 GCF_025962695.1 Candidatus Symbiopectobacterium sp. NZEC135
TGAGCGCCTGTGACGTGCGTTCATGCACCACCAGAAAATAGGAGCTCCAGGTCATCAATTCCCAGAACAGATAGAAATTACCGAAATCTCCTGCCGTGGTGACGCCGATAAGCGACCCTGCCATTAAAAACAGAAAGAAATAATAGCGATTGGCGTGTTTATCATTGCGCATGTAGCCCTGGGAGTAGATCACCACTACGGCTATCAGGCCAGCGAACAGGACGCTGAATAAATGCGACAGGCTGTCGCTGGCATCCATTTGCCACACGCCGTACAGTGTCGCCAGCGCAATAACGACGGCAGCCCGATCGCGTAATCGGGAATTAATTACTCCCACGCCATACAGTAAAAATCCGCCGACATAGGGCACTATTACCCAGTAATGCCAGGGGGTCTCGAAATTGGGTACTGCTGCGGTTATCGAGGGTGTCGCATAATGCTCGGCAAGATGCAATAACGGTTCTGGCGCAATACTGACCGCAATGGTGATTGCGGTCAGTAGCAGCATTATCAGCCAGCGCGGAGAAAGTAATGTGGCGAAATGAAAGGGCGCTAAAATGACATTCTCATCCCTCTCCAGACA
>NZ_JAGFPF010000134.1:0-4056 GCF_025962695.1 Candidatus Symbiopectobacterium sp. NZEC135
AGCCGACGTCATGGGCAATATGGGTGTGTGATACCACCACTTGTGCACCATCCCGCGCGGCCTTGCCCGCCGCCGTCACCAGCCGGTATTGGTCAAACTTATCAAAGCCTTGTGTATGGTACTGCGTGAAGTTTGCGGTATCCGACGCAGGGTAATAAGGTGGATCGCAATACACCACATCATCAGGGCAAACCAGCGCTAAGGTTTCCTCAAAATCGCAGCATAGGAAGGTGGCGCGTTTGGCTTTCTCAGCAAAGAAATGGATCTCTTGCTCAGGGAAATACGGGGATGTGTACTTCCCATAGGGGACATTAAAAATGCCCTGCTTGTTATAGCGGCACAGCCCGTTATAGCCGTGGCGGTTGAGATAAAGAAACATCGCCGCCGATTGGGTACGGTTGGATTTATCACGGTTAAAGCTCTGGCGCAGATGATAATAACCCTCTGCGGTGTTTGCCGTTGAAAACAGCAAACGGGCCGTATCTAGAAAACCTCTGGTGTCCTCACAAATCACTTGATACAGGTTGATAAGGTCGGGGTTGATATCTGCCACTAAATACGCGGCGTAATCGGTGTTCAGCATGACCGAGCAAGATCCTAGATCCTGCAAACGGTTCAACCAGCCGTTGACCGGCTGGCAGATGCTCGCGCAAGGTATCCATGATACGGGCTTTACTGCCCGCCCATTTCAGCGGGGTGCCGTTGACGCTCATGCGCAAAGCTCCTGTGCTGAATGCTCAAACCGTTCTGATTCCTGGCTAAGCAGTTCGATAACGTCACTGACGCTCATACCCTGCTGCTGGATCTGAATGGTCAGCTTTGCGATGCGCACCGACATAGCCAAATGCTGATCCCGCTTTTCTTCCAAACGCGCGTTATTCAACAAGGCCAATAAGGCACCGTTTTCAGCAACATTCATATTTCTTGTTTCTACGTTATGCATGGCATTTTCCTGATTTCAGGCAATACGAAGCCCCGGCCAATGAATGGCCGCAAAAGCATTGCGTATTACGGGTTAATTAATTGATGGGATATCTTCTGATCCTGGCCCCACTAAATCAGGGATAGGATCGGTACAGACATGGAGCACACTGCAATTAAAATGATCTGGTCGGAATACAGAGGTTTTTTCATGAAAGCGCCGCATTTCCAGCAAACCATTCCACAGCGCCTTGCGCTGATTAAAGTCAAAATCCACCCAACGCCAACCAACGTGACTATTCCCCAGCCGTGGACGGCAGAAGAAAATCAGGTTTTCTCTGTCACGCCAAGATGCATCACTCCAAAAGATTTCAGCAGGGTTATCTGTTCCTGAAAGCATACGACGCAGCGCCTTAAGCCCGTCCGGCAATTCGAGTGGTGTATTCTCAGAGATCACAATTACCCCCTTTTACCAAACAGACGATGCCACCACGGGCGACGCTTCACTTCAGGTATATAGGGTTTGCTGCTCTGCGGATGAAAATAAACCTGGTGCGGTTTCGGTGAACAGCGTTGGCCGTTCGGCAATTCAAACCAACCCTTACCCCGTTGTTCAGCCTGCGCTTGCAGACCTGGTGCGGGATAAACAAGAAACTTAGCAATAGATATCATCGTTTTTCCTCACGAAAGCGCCGGAACAGCAACCGTATTGAAAACATCAACAGCGGCGGCCATCATAGGCGTGGATTGAAAACGGGCTTCAACGGAAAGGACGATCAGCGACAGGTTACGGATCGCACTATTTGCCCGATGGAGGATGGCGGTTTTTCGCGCCTGTGACATTGGAGCATTTGATACCGCTTCCCCAGCGATCGCGCCCACGTCAGCCGTGGCACTCAGTGCAAACATAGGCACATTGTGTGAATTAGCTTCATTACGTGGCACAGACGGCAGGCAATTGATTTGCGCCAGCAAACCATCCAATAAAACAGCGTCTTCCGTGTGAGCGGTAATGGCTAATAGGTCATCAGCAGCACCTGAGAGCGAACACCAATTGCGGCGGAGACGTCCTCAATATTGTGCGCCAGCGCGAACGCTCGGCAAGCGGCATCAAAGTGAGAATGTTTAGATAGCTGATAATCAAACATGGCCACAGTCCCCTATTGGGTACAAGATGATTGCCCAACGATGATTTGAAAGCGGTTATGTCCCAACGCCTGACGTGTCTGCCGCTCTATATATTTCAGGTAGTGAATAGCCACGCGCCCGTTTTTCTTTTCCTTTTTGTCTTGCGAAAGTATTCCTTTTTCGCACCATGAACGCACAGTACGCACTTTCACGCCCTGTAGTTCACTGAATTCCTTGGGCGTCACTTTAGCCTTTGGGATATAAATTGAAATCAACGTTGCCATCAGGCATAGTCTCCTGTTTGTATACTGTGAGTTAACATCTCTTGTACACAAGGTCGCACTTGGGTACGAGCCAAAGATAGAGGTACGAACAACCAATGTCAAACGATAAAAACCCAAATGAGACCAAAAAGAACCCAAACGAGGGAGGAAGGGAGGCCATAACACGCCTAATTGAAGCCTATGGCTATACCTCACGCCAGCAACTTTGTGACCATTTAGGTATCTCCAAAAGCACACTTGCGAACAGATGGTTGCGAGACACATTCCCGTTTGACTGGGTAATACAGTGCTCAATTGAGACCAAAGCCTCACTGACTTGGCTTATGACTGGCAATGGACAGGCATTCGATCCAAAAGATTCCGATGTTGTGCGAGTTAACAACATAAAACTAATCGGTGGCATCCCCCACCCAGCAAGTCATACATTATTTGATTTATCATTTCTAATGAGTGATTTAAAAAAACCGATTCAATTAATCGAATCGAATAGTAAATACATTCTCGAAACGTCATTCACTGATATTACTGACGGGTTATGGCTGGTTGAAATTGATGGGATTACTAGTTTAAAAAAAATATCCCGCATACCTAATAAAAAGATAAGAATAAGTGATGACCAAATAACATTTGAATGCAGTGTTGATGATGTAAAGGCGATCGGCCGCGTAGCCATGACAATAAGTTATAGTTAAGGTTTAACAAGTGACCGTCCGAAAAAAAGATGATGGCAAGTGGCTATGTGAATGCTACCCAACAGGCCGAAAAGGTCGCCGCGTTCGCAAACAATTTGCGACAAAAGGTGAAGCCGTTGCCTTTGAAAAACATATTATGTCTGAGGTAGATAGCAAGCCGTGGCTTGGAGATAGAGAAGATAACCGGACGCTAAGCGAACTCATCGAGTTATGGTATGACGTTCACGGCGTAACACTCTCCAGCGGTATATCTAGATTACAAAAACTCAGCATAATATGTGAGTCTTTGGGCGATCCTATTGCTTCCAGTGTCACAGGTAAGGACGTAGCTGAACACCGGAAAAAGAGATTGGCCGGTGAAGTGTATAGGAAGGATAATAATATCTTTCTGAAACCGGCATCACTGAGCACTATTAATTTGGAATGCACCGCGCTTACTACTGTATATAACCGTCTTAAAAAACTTCAATACATTAAATATCAGAATCCCATTCAAGACTTAGATCCATTTAAAGTCAAACAGGGTGAGCTATCTTTTCTTAGAGGTTCTGAGGTTAAGGCGTTACTTGATGCATGTGATAGGTATGGAAATCAGGATTTAACAACCGTTGTAAAAATCTGTCTTAGCACAGGGTGCCGATGGAACGAGGCGGCATTGATGACTGGCACACAGATCATCCCATATAGAATAACGTTCATTCACACAAAAAGCGGTAAAAACCGAACAGTTCCCATAACCAAAGAACTTTATGACAGTATTCCTAAGAAGCAAGGCCGCTTGTTCGAGAATGTCTACAAGCGCTTTAAGTCAGTGCTGAAAATGGCAAAAATCGCGCTACCGAAGAACCAGTTTACTCACGTATTAAGGCATACGTTCGCTAGTCACTTTATGATGAACGGCGGGAATATCCTCGTATTAAAGGAAATATTGGGGCATTCTGAAATCACAATGACAATGATTTATGCTCATTTTTCGCCCAATCACTTAGAAGATGCAACCACGAAAAACCCAGTTGTAGCCTGCGGTGACT
>NZ_JAGFPF010001350.1:0-582 GCF_025962695.1 Candidatus Symbiopectobacterium sp. NZEC135
TGGTGGGCCATTATTATATGCACACCTTTGTCCCTCGCAGCGCCAAGCCCCTCAAGCGCAGGGCGGGACAGGTGATATTTAAGTTCATCAAGAAAAATAGCGACAGGACGAGGTTTGCCTTTTATTCGATCACGCGTTTCGGCTATCTGAATCAAGCGAGTTAAAATTATGCGCTGAGCCGATATGATTTTCTGGTTACGCATCGAGCCGATGATGTAGCAGCATCCGCCTTCATCAAAAATGGTCTTTAAGGAAAATCCCTTATTGGCATTAATGGAGTTTACTAAAGCGATTTCCTCAAGCTCGCCATAAAAAGCAGGCACATCTTCACTGAGGGATTTCACAAAGTCAGTGTTAAATAAGTCGCGTAATGTCATTTCTTTTTCATAAATAGCTGCCGTATTTCTGGCTGCACGACGGTCGGCAATACGATAAAAGTCAGCACCTTCACCTTTTTTACCCAGGCTGAAACCTGCATTAAACAGCTCCTCCAGCTGTTCATGAGAAATATCAGCCAGTAAATCAAGCTGAAAATTAAGGTCATTCAGGTTAATAATGACAAATTGCTTTCCGGCTTTCTGA
>NZ_JAGFPF010001349.1:0-582 GCF_025962695.1 Candidatus Symbiopectobacterium sp. NZEC135
AGCAATGCTGCCGAGTTCATCCTGACGGTTTTCCGGCAGACGCAGTGACAGCGGTGCCCGTTTAGTCTTATTGATGATATCAACAAAGTCCTGCAACGGGCGGGCCAGATGACGATGGAGCAGGCCCAATAGCATCAGTGCAAGCAGGACTAACGTCGCCAATGCGAAAGGCAACTGGCTGATGACGATAGACAGCGCGCGATTGATGATATCCCGGGTTGGATACAGGATAACCTGCTGCCAACCGGGCCCTTTCAACTGGGTGCGAATTTCCTGCCAGCCGTCATGCAGCGTTACGTCGTTGAACCGCGTTTGTAATGCGTGACCGTGCTTCTCATCGAGCTGGGAAAAAGGCAGGATGTGATTTTGCTTATCCAGCCAGAGGCTGATATCGCTGCCGGAGAACAGTTGGCCGTACGAGAGCACATCGCTGAGTTTTACTGAAAGCCCGGCGAGCGTACCCTGTGCGCTGGTGGCCGCAACAGAGACGCTCCAGCCCACGCCCTCGGTGTACTTGGGTTCGCCCCAGTGCATATTGTGGTTGACGGGGCTGCCTAGTAATTCCGTTAACTCAGTGCGTCG
>NZ_JAGFPF010001351.1:0-581 GCF_025962695.1 Candidatus Symbiopectobacterium sp. NZEC135
ATCGCCCCCACCACCGTGTATCTCACTCCCTTCTTCATAGCCCCACAGCGTCTGCGCCTCTTCTGTACCTCGCAGCAGCATTGCTTTCAGGGTATCCACATCCCATGCGGTACCCTCAGCAAACTCGACGCGCTCTATCTGATATCGTTTCTCAGAAAAAAAATCTTTGACCGTTACCCTGTCATCACTGGAAGCCAAACTGAGCGCCAAATCGCCAGAATTGTAAGCCGTCGATCCGCCTCGCCGTGCCACCGCCACCTGCTCCGGGGTTATTCCCTCACCGAATCGCAGCACGTCCATATCCTCAGATTCACTGCTGGTCTCAGCAATGACATCCCTTCCATCTCCCCGATTAAACAGGTAAACATCGCTGCCACTCCCCCCTTCAAGGCGGTCATTGCCTGCGCCACCTGCCAGACAATCGTCACCCGTGCCACCCTCCAGAGTGTCATCCCCCGCATCACCGTACAGACTGTCCTTTCCCTTGTTGCCATTCAGGTGGTCATCGCCCCCACCACCGTGTATCTCACTCCCTTCTTCATAGCCCCACAGCGTCTGCGCCTCTTCTGTACCTCGCAGCA
>NZ_JAGFPF010001352.1:0-579 GCF_025962695.1 Candidatus Symbiopectobacterium sp. NZEC135
AGGCATCCAAATCGGTGACTGCCGGGGCATTTTCATCCAGCGCATGGGCGATGGCGAAGCCAAGGCGTGCCTGATCCTCCACCGGTGCGCGGTAGTTCCAGGCCGCAATGTCATCCAGACGGGTTTTATCCACCGACGTCATAAACAGCGGGTGCTTGGCGTGCTGGCCGATGTTGAGAATGGCCGCAATCTGCCAGTCGGCCACTTTTTGCGCCGCTGCCATTTCACGTGCTTTACCCTTCACCGCCTGACGTACTGCCAGCGCGATGCGCGCGCCGGTTTGGGTCAAATCTTCACCCAGCACCAACACGGCGTCATAGCTTTCGATATCACGCAACATCGGCGTACGTACACCGCTGTCGCGCAACACGTTGAGGATCAGTTGTAGACGCGCCTGCTCAGCGTGGGCAATACCGGTGTAGAAGCTTTCCGCCCCCACCAGCTCACGCAGCGCAAAGTTGCTTTCCACGCTGGCGCGCGGAGAACCGATGCCGATGACGCGTTTTGATTGACGCAGCACATCCGCCGCCCCTTGCAGCGCCTGTTCGGCGTTGGGGGCAATCCAGTCATCGCCACGTC
>NZ_JAGFPF010001354.1:0-578 GCF_025962695.1 Candidatus Symbiopectobacterium sp. NZEC135
TGTGCATCGTGAAGGTCATGATGAAGTACGCAGCCGCACCAAGTATCCCGGCACCACGGGCGATCAATCCAAGATTCGTACCTTCGATAACGGCGGTCGCAGCTCACACGATGCGGTGACCTTGTCGGTACGCAACAGCCAGCCCTGGGAATGGGCCGATGCCACTCACGTACTGAATGGTTCTGTCTCCTGGCAGCAAAGCAAAAACAACACGCCGAGCGATCAGGGCTACTCTTTCTTCGATCCCAGCACGCGTCTGAACTCCGATAAAGTCTGGTATAACGGCAAAGTCATCGATGCCAAAGATTTGCCGTCCACCAACTATAACTCGCCGCTCAAGTTCAATCTGGAGTTGACCAGCGAATGGCAGGAGTACGGGTTAACCCTGTACAACCGTCTGCAATGGTGGGGTTCGCGTCAGCAAGCGGTGCGCTACGGCAACGAATACTACAACGATGCCGAATACGGACAACTGCGCAAATACAGCAAAGAACATTTTGCCAGCCGCTATACCTGGGATGGTCGCGTCACCTGGAAACCCGATTTTGCCTACGGTGCCAGCGTCTCCGTCGAGGTTA
>NZ_JAGFPF010001355.1:0-578 GCF_025962695.1 Candidatus Symbiopectobacterium sp. NZEC135
TTGGTATTGCCGGTGATCTACAGTTGTATGAACCGCGACGAGAAAACCGTGCCAGTGGCCTCCTGAGGATTCTGGCGACTCCGCTTGTCTTCATAGCCAGGTAGCGTGCTGCCTGGCTATGTCATTTCTCCCCATGGTGTCAGTGACGTAATGAAATAATGCCAAAACGTTATGAGTGAAAGTGGCGGAGAGTGTGGTAAAAACAGAACGATGACATGATAACGACTGACGGCATAAGCCTCAGCGACATAATAACGACATTTGCCTGCCGTACCCTTGCAGGACCATGCCACTGTGCTGCATGGTGCGTTGATGATGATGTAAGGTAATTCTCTATGGATAAAGGACTGCATATGCCGGGTTCTGCGCGCGGGCTTAAAGTGGCCCAAATGCTTCAGACGATACTCAATGTTGGGTTATTATTGCTGGCGACCATTCTGGTGATTTTCCTGATGAAAGAGACATTTCATCTGGCGAAAGTGTTGCTGATCAGCAGTGAACAAGACTCTTCTTTTCAGCTCATCGAAGGGATTGTTATCTACTTTCTCTATTTTGAGTTTATCGCGCTCATCGTGAAG
>NZ_JAGFPF010001353.1:0-578 GCF_025962695.1 Candidatus Symbiopectobacterium sp. NZEC135
CTGTTCAACCTGTTCCGAACGCTGGAGCAGCTAGTACGCGGCGATCCCATGACCTGCTTTAGCGATTGGGAGCAGTGCGCCGTGGCCGCCGGGAACGTACAGCTTTCACTGCCCGGCTACGGCATCTTCCTGCTGGCAACCGTGGTTATCTGCTTACTGTTCCAGGAGCAAATCGTGACGCGGGTACGCCAATTTCTCACAACACGTTTCCTGCCGCGCAAAGCGCGTCCTGAGAGAAACCTGCGCAAGCCGCAACAAACAGCGTGATGTCTCCCCCTCTGCGCACCACCGGACGGCGCAGAGGGGATAGCACGCCGATTGAAATGTGATTTTGTTCTCGTTATAGCGCTTAATCATCATTGATATGTTTTATAACAATTTAGATTCTAACGAATTGATGATTTATTGTAGAGCCAGATCACATTTCCTGTTACTGTTTGCAGTGCCGAAATTAACGGCCCAACTGCTTTAGCCAGCGCCATTGGCAGCATTATTCATCAACAACTTCCACTGTATTATCTCCCAAAAAATGACACATACTAAACGCGCATTATCTTCCCTGGGGTTGGCCTTTGCTT
>NZ_JAGFPF010001356.1:0-578 GCF_025962695.1 Candidatus Symbiopectobacterium sp. NZEC135
GCCGCTGATCGTCACGCGGCGCTTTTTCAACTGCTTCTTCAACGGGGGCGACAGTTTCCGCCACCGCTGCTGGGGCATTCTGACGTTTGTTGCGACGGTTCTCATCCCGTGATTCGCGGTTACCGTCACGGTTTTCCTTGTTGCCATCACGACCATCACGGCTGTCACGGGCACCATCACGTTGATTACGATCGCGACGGTTGTTTGAACCTTGACGACGACCAGAACGGCGCTCCTGACGCTGCTCCGTTGAGGCAGGCTCTTGCGTGTCGGTGCTTTCCGGTTGGCTTTCAGCGCTGGCAAACACGTTTTTCAACGCGCCGAACAGACGACCAAACAGCCCAGGTGTTGCAGGCGCAGCGGCTTGCTCTGGTGCGGTTTGAACGGTCGGCTTCGGTGTGATTACCGGCGATTCAGGCAGGTCAGACATGGTGAACGTGGCCAGGGCCGGTTGCTCAGGAACCTTGCGCTCCAGGGATTGCTCTTCCTGAACCTGTTGTGCCTCGGCATCAAGGCGCTGTGGCAGCAGATAGCTGTGGGTGGTTTTTTCTTCACCTTTACGCACCCGCATAACATGG
>NZ_JAGFPF010001358.1:0-577 GCF_025962695.1 Candidatus Symbiopectobacterium sp. NZEC135
ATCCGTAAATATCATCCTTTAAGGTATGTGCCGTTGCCAGCGGATTGATTTTTGTTGGCACTGCCGCTGACCTCATGATCGACTCACATTAGCCATAAGAAAAGCATATAATTCCACATATATTGATTATACATGCATTATATGCCATTAACACCTGATATCTATGCACCCATTATTTGCTGCACGGGGAAAGGATGCACAGGCACATTTGTCGCACCTCTTCCAGCGCCTGCTGGATAGCTGGAAGGCGAGCAGCAAAGCGGTAGGAAGGAAGCACCACCGACAAGGCGTGCGCCGATCTTCCCGGTACCGGCAACGCAATCCCAACGGCACAGACGCCTTCCGCATGCTCTTCCCGGTCGTAAGAAAAGCCGTTGGCACGCACTTCGGCTATCTGTTGCAGCAGCGCTGGCAGCGAAACCGTCGTCTGGGGCGTTAACGCAGGCATCTGATCGTGTAGCAGTGCCGTAATCTGCGCATCGGTTAATAACGACAGCATCGCCTTGCCGTTCGCCATGGCATAAACCGGTTTGGGACGATCGTGTATCGGAACTACGCGCACCGCCTGATCGCTGAT
>NZ_JAGFPF010000135.1:0-4003 GCF_025962695.1 Candidatus Symbiopectobacterium sp. NZEC135
GATAATCAGGCAGCCCAGCTAATTCTGGAGAAGAAAGGCGCTTCTGGCTGGATAAACGGTGACCGTTCAGGCTTTGTCAGACAATATCAGGTAAAACACCGTCCGGATGGGGTGATCACTCTCCCGGGCGGAAAAGTCATCGCCATCGAAACAGAAAGACACCTGAAAACCAAAGCGCGCTACCAGATGATTATCGCCAACCACCTACTGGCGCGGACCAATAAGCATTGGATATACGTTTTCTATATCGTGCCAGATCTACAGAAAAAACGCGCCCTTGAACTGCTGTTCGCTAATATAAAATACGTCATCGTGAATCATCAGCATATTCCTCTGGAGACACGCCATCGGAATGTTTTTCGTATTTATACCCTTGTTGAACTGCAACAGCTGGAGCTGAAGCAATACTCATAAACCGGGTAAGGTGTTACTCAATCTGACTGTCGGTTAAGAGCGAGGCGCTCACCGACAGAGTCAGGATCCCTCTCATTACCTATGTTATCAGGTCAATATGAAATGGACAGATTTTTATTACTCACAATTATCCTTCTGGGATTGATAATCAGCAAGGAAATAGCGGCTGCACCAGTAAACAGTGCATCGCTATTAAAGTCGGCTTGATTCTGATCGTTATTTCTCTATAACACTACCAATTAACGCTATAATTCCAAAGGCAGCATTCCTTTGCTGCCCCGTCCAATTCAGAGTCTATCCATCAAATATCGATGCGCCTTTGAGGCAGCGCTAGCGGCTTTAAAAATATAACGCTTGTTATCTTTCAGGGCCTTTAACCATGCGGCGATATAGCTTTCATGCTGAACCTCGCCGAGAATCCCCAGATCCGCCATAAGGAACGCGCTTCCAAGCTCAGCATTGGGTCGGGAGGATCATGTCTCAGAGAGAACATGCCTCTCCCGCCCACCGAACCGGACGTGATAGTTTCCCATCATCCGGCTCTCCATGTTTGCCTGTTCCCATTCCCGTTACGTGGTTTCAGTGTTCCTGCATGCAGAGACTTGTGGCATGTCAGGCACAAAACGATTCGCTTGCGCCGTCTTGCTGCCGCCACCTGCTTCCAGAGTGGTGTATCCTTCATATCCGCAAGCTTACGGCTGTGATGGATTTCACATGGAACGCCTGTTGCTCCGCAGTATTCACACTGTCGGGCTAAAAGCCTGTCCATAACATCAGAACGTCCGCTGGTAAACCAGGGAACTGCCAGTTTATCAACTTTGTTTCCGAGATTCGGAAGCTGGTTCAGGTGTTTCAGACTGAACACGGCAACAGCCCGTTCTTTACCATGTATACAAAAGCGAACCACGAGACCATTTCTTGTTTTAAGACGATGAGCCACCTGATTTACGGAAAGGCGTAATTTGAAGGCCAGCGTTTTGAGCAGGCTGGTTTCCCAGAGGAACCACAGCTTGCGTAGGCTGAACTTCGCACAGTAAGCCAGACGGTAATAATTGGCCAGCCCCCCGCATTTCCGCGTTATAGGCTAAAACGATTTCCAGCAGGCTGCTGTCCACCAGATGACGCCGGTGTATCGCTTTCAGTCGACCGAGATCGCCATAGCCATTACGCTGATTAAACCGGACCAGCCTTTCAGGCGGAACAAGAAGATGGATCCGACCCGCCGGGTCCCTTGAACGAACTACGCGTCTGCCCAGTTTCGTTCTTCTGATCCGACTGTCGGTGATCGCTCTCACTGTATAACCAAGGAAAATCGTTCCATCCGTCGCCTTACTGATTTTGCTCTTTTCCTGAGACGCCTCCAGATGGAGAATTTCAGAAAGAAATGCTGTGACTTCGCGCATTATTTCCCGTGCTTCGTCTCTGGAACCGATAACGCCAATCAAGAAATCATCAGCATACCGGCAGAACATTAACCGTTTATAGCCCGGATCCATGCCGTCTTTTGATGGCATGACGGACCGTTCCTCTTCAAGACAACGGACCGAGGTGAGGATTACCTGAGCATCACCTTCACGGCCTTCACTCAGTAATTTCTCAGCCCTGCGTCTCCTCTGATATATACGCTGTGTAAGACGCTGGTATTGCGGGTTTTCCACACGGCGCTCACCCTTATTGAACTGTGATTTTTTCTGTATCAGAAACTGATCCAGCTCATGCAGGTAAATATTGGCAAGGATGGGTGAAACAACGCCGCCCTGTGGCGTTCCGCTATAGGTGGCGCTGAACTTCCAGTCCTCCATATAACCCGCTTTCAGCATATTGTTTATCAGCCTGAGGAACCGTTTATCCTCGATTTTCCTGGATAACAGTGCCAGCAGTACACGGTGATCAATGTTGTCAAAAAAGCTGACCACATCTATGTCGATCAACCACTTAACTCCAGTCCAGTGATGTTTAATATCCAGAAGTGCATCATGGCACGAACATCCCCGCCGGAAACCGTATGATTTTGGCGAAAACACCGGTTCATAGATGCGCTCAAGAATAATTTTCACCACTGACTGCACCAGTTTGTCACTCGCCGTTGGAATGCCCAGAGGGCGGGTCTTTCCATTGGCTTTGGGAATGAGTACCCGCCGCACAGGGGAGAACCTGTGGGTGCCGTTACTGACCTGATCGATAATTTTGGTTAAACGCTCCAGAGAGAAACCATCCAGCGTGTCGCTGGAGACTCCCCGGGTCGTCGCCCCACGGTTAGGTGCAATATCTTCATACGCCTGCAACCAGAGCTTCGGCGCAGTCATAATCCGTGACAATCCATTGATTCTCTTCCCCTGTTTCGACAGGACGGGAATTGATTCCAGTCGCCTTTGCAGAGTATCGGATAGCATCAGCACACCCCCTCTGTAGGCAGACCCGAATCGCAAACACTGCTGCCCTTCACCTGATCAGCGGATACTCCCGGCCCGGTCACCCGGAACCTTTCGTTCCCGATCATCCACCCTGAGATGGCTGTCCTGAGCATTACCTCAGGCATTTGGCTACTATGGCAGCTCTGTCGCCATGTGGGTCGCAAAACTCGCGCCCATTTAGGCGATCCCGTAGTTACGCGAATATGGAGATACGATGCGGACAGGTGCCCCGTTCGTCCTTTTGATCCCCCTGACAGGGGGCAGACCGTGCTGGCTGGGCCGAAGATGTTTAGTCGCACCATCTTCTTCAGACCGGGCCTGATGGCATCCCGGTATCGGCACGGCACGACGTTGCAGCCACCGCTACGTCGTTGTTGAGGATAAAACTCTGAGGACTGAGGTTCAGGCAGTTTAGCTTTCACCATACGCATCTTGCGATGACCCGCCCGGCCTACGATGGCTTCGGCAGTTTGAGCCTTTTCCTGACATGCTATGGTTCCGTTCCCCTTTTGGGATTTCAACCAGTTCATCACCGGCACCGGTAAGTCAGGCTCGCATGGATTTTCCCAGCTATCCAGAATAATCATATCCACTCCAGTATTCGCGCCTCTACGGCGCACAATCAGTTCCTCAAACGCATAATCCTCACTGCCAAAGCGCCCTTTCATATCACGGTTCAGACGGCTTTTGGCACCCGTCCAGTGCACCAGTTCATGCAGACCGGTCGCGTAGAAATTAGCGGCATCAGAAAAAAGACGGCGCTCTGGCAGCCAGATTTCATCGGTTGATGGCCGGTAAAACGCATTTTGGCCTTTCTCAGTAATGGTCGCGCCGGTGTGATGAAAAAGGGCTTCAACACGCGACAACGGCGCGAAGGTTTCAGCGGGCTGTGCTGGCGCAACGTCCTGGGACAAACAGTCAATCTGTTCAACGTTAAAAACAACGAACGTTTTTAACATGGGAAAATGCTCGATATCGCCCTCCTTATTTTCCTTCTCCACGGTGGTGTAAAAAATGCCCGTGGTGCCATGCTCACCTCTGCGCACCTGCCCGCCCACTGCCTTCGCCTGCTTGTAAGTCATCCAGCGCGGATCGCTGAATCCCTGTTTAGAGGCACTGCACCATAACAGCATGATATTGATGCCGCTATAAGCGACGCCAGTGGCAAAGTTAGT
>NZ_JAGFPF010001359.1:0-577 GCF_025962695.1 Candidatus Symbiopectobacterium sp. NZEC135
GTCAAAATAAAGTGATACTGTATGTATGTCCAGAAAGAATAGCGCAGGCCAGCGCGAAGCGGCATCGTTGTCGGCAGCGAAATGGTTAAAATGCGAGGCGGTTTGCGTTATGGCTTATCGCCATTGGCTAAATAAAAAAGGGCCGGAAATCCGGCCCTGATACAGATAACATCGCGTTATTGGTATTACAGACGCCCTTTGGCATCGGTAATCGCCTGCGCGACCTGTTGTGGTGACACACCACCTTTGGCAGCGCGCTTTTCCAGACAGGATTGCAGCGACAGGATGGGATACACGTCATCACCAATGGTGGCGCTGAATTTCTGCAAATCCACCAGCGGCAATGCTTCCAGCGGTTTACCCTGCCGAATGGCTTCCACCACTGCCTCACCAACGATGTGATGCGCTTCGCGGAACGGAACGCCTTTCGCCACCAGATAATCGGCCAACTCGGTCGCGTTCGCGTAGCCCTGCTGCGCCGCTTCCTGGCAGCGCGGACGGCGAACCTGAATGCCTTCCAGCACCAGTGCCGCCATCATCAGGCAGTCATGCCAGGTGTCGAGCGCATCGAACAGCC
>NZ_JAGFPF010001357.1:0-577 GCF_025962695.1 Candidatus Symbiopectobacterium sp. NZEC135
AAACACACGGAAATATCTGACGTTTTCTGTGTCCAGTATTTCATCGATATAATGACCAAACCGGCCTTTCGCCATCAGATCTTTACTGACATACAGGCGAACAGGTTTACCCTCATGTTTATCAAAGAAATTAAAAAGAAAACCCCGTCCATACCGATGCATTAGCGTCCCGCCGCCATAGATGACGCCCGCGTACGGGTTAGTCAATCCTCGCTGAATATGCGTTATATATTCATGAAGATAGATCTGACCGTAGTTCATGATCCTGAGTCTTAACGCCCAGAACTCATCAGGCAACGTTTCTTTCGCTTCCTGCCATGTGTCGATCAACCGCTGCAGCTGGTTGGTTCGCGTGTATCGACTCCAGCGTGGCTCTTCACCTGCACCGGGCTCTTCATCATCCCCGAGAGGTTTTTTTACATAAGCTGGAGTAACAAGCTTAACGGGATCGGCTGGTTCACCCTCAGGATCATCAATCGAAGGATCAAAGCAGTTGATATAGTCTGTCAGCTTTTGCTTTGCTTTTCTTTCCGTGAAATCAGCCTCTGATTCATCCGGCCGTCTGTCCTGATCCACA
>NZ_JAGFPF010001361.1:0-576 GCF_025962695.1 Candidatus Symbiopectobacterium sp. NZEC135
GCCCCCGCTACCTTTATGGACGACAGTGCGCCGGATATTCGGGTTTCGGCGCTGGGATATGCCTCTGTTTCACTGTTAAAGTCGTTGGGGGCGTGGTCGGGCGTTGAGCAGATGCGCTGTGCGCCTTATCGCCGATTGGAAACCTGGGAATGGGATGATGCGCGCGTTGCTTTCAGCGCCGCCGACTTGCACCTGCCCGAATTGGGATTCATGGTGGAGAATCGGGTACTGCAACTGGCGCTGTGGCAATGCCTGGCCGAACAGCAGCGGTGTGATATCCGTTGCCCCGCGCAGATACGCAGCATGGTTCGCACGCCAGCGTGCTGGCAGATTACGCTGGAGAGCGGAGAGACATTGAGCGCGCCTCTGGTTCTCGGTGCGGATGGTGCCAACTCGCGTGTGCGCCAGTGGGCGGGCATTGGCATCAATGGATGGCAGTATCGGCAATCGTGCATGTTGATTGCCGTCGATACCCAGCAGCCTCAGCAGGATTGTACCTGGCAGCAGTTTACGCCTCAGGGGCCGCGCGCATTTTTGCCGCTGTTTGGATCGTGGGGCGCGTTGGCATGGTATGAC
>NZ_JAGFPF010001360.1:0-576 GCF_025962695.1 Candidatus Symbiopectobacterium sp. NZEC135
TGCCTCCACCGCTCCCTGTGCCGTGATAACGCCGCTGTTGTCGAGGCTGTCGGCCAGATGCAGTTCCATTGCGTGCTGGCTGGCAAGTGAACCGCTGTTGGTGAGCGTGGTTGCACGCAGCGTCATATCGCCCGCATTGACGTTGCCACGGTTATCCATGTTGCCCAACGTCAGCGCGAGCGTTTGGTCTGCGTCAATCTGACCGTTATTGAACAGATCGGTCAGCGACAGCGCTACCACGTGGGCGCGTAACGTGCCGTTGTGGGTAAATCGGGTGGCGTTCACCGTCAGGCTATCCGCCTGCCACTCACCGTTTTGGCTTAACCGCTCGCCGTGAAGCGCCAACTGCGCCGCCGTGCTGAGCGAGCCGTTGCCTTGATAGTTACCGTGCAGCGTCAGATTGTCGCTGGCGCTAATGCTGCCGTCATTTTGCAGCGACAAGGCGTCAAACAGCGCCGCACCACGGCTGGAGATGGCCCCCTGATTGTCCACACTGGCCGCGCGCAAAGTGCTGTTGCCACCGGCGCTTAACGTTCCGGCATTGCCCATTGCACCGTCCAGCGTGAGCGTCAACGC
>NZ_JAGFPF010001363.1:0-575 GCF_025962695.1 Candidatus Symbiopectobacterium sp. NZEC135
AATCCCGTTTCTACAGCAATGAAATGAATCAACTGGCGCAAGGACGTCTTGCGTTGGAAACCGCACTGCGCCAGGCATTGAAGCTCAATCAACTCTCCTTGCACTACCAGCCGCAAATTGAGCTGGCAACCGGGAAACTGTACGGTGTGGAAGCGCTGGCGCGCTGGACGCACCCGCAGCTTGGCAGTATTCCGCCAACGCGTTTTATTCCGCTGGCAGAAGATTGCGGATTGATCGCCGATTTGGGCCGCTGGGCGCTGCGCGAAGCCTGCTGCCAACTGGCCGCCTGGCGGGATGCAGGACTGCCGGTGCCCTCGGTTTCTGTCAACCTGTCGCCCACCAGTTTCCACAACCTCGATCTGCCGCGCATGATTGCGTCTACCCTCGCCAGTCATGCGTTGTCGCCGGAGCATTTAACCCTCGAACTCACCGAGAGCGTGCTGCTCGATACCAACCCCAATACCATGAAAACCATTGCTGAAGTGCGTGAGCAAGGGGTGCGCCTGTCGATGGATGATTTCGGCACCGGCTATTCCAGTCTCAGCTATCTGCGCCGCTTGCCGGTTACCGAGCTA
>NZ_JAGFPF010001362.1:0-575 GCF_025962695.1 Candidatus Symbiopectobacterium sp. NZEC135
GTCACAGCGGAAGTCGCAGCACAAACGTTATCCAGTTATTTTTTTTCTTTTGCACTTGGCGTGGTGGTTTGGGGGCGGTTATGCGATGTGATGGGGAGGCGACCGGTAATTTTATTGGGTCTTGGGATATACCTGCTTGCTTCAATTGTCGCCGTGCTAAGTCATTCCTTTACTGTATTGCTGAGCGCGCGCGTTGTCGCGGCTTTTGGTGCAGCAGTTGGATCAGTAGGAACGCAAACAGCGATACGAGATTGTTTTAACGGAAAAGAACTGGCGCAGGTGTTTTCTCTGATGGGAATAGCAATGGCGATCAGTCCGGCAGTGGGAGTATTGAGTGGCACAGTGCTGACGCATTACTGGGGGTTCCAAGGGGTATTCTCCGGCCTTGCTGTGTTAGCTGCCACACTTCTCAGCTACGCAGCATGGCAATTGCCAGAAACCCGTCCTCTA
Organism: Candidatus Symbiopectobacterium sp. NZEC135; assembly: GCF_025962695.1. Taxonomy (NCBI): domain Bacteria; kingdom Pseudomonadati; phylum Pseudomonadota; class Gammaproteobacteria; order Enterobacterales; family Enterobacteriaceae; genus Symbiopectobacterium; species Candidatus Symbiopectobacterium sp. NZEC135. The sequence continues at coordinate 451 of NZ_JAGFPF010001362.1, forward strand.
CAGAGAGTACAGAGTCCCTTTTTTCGTACTTTCAGATGCATGTTAAAAGACGGTGATATCTGGCGTAGCGCTGTGCTGATCGCATTGCTCAATATTTGCATGTTTGGCTATTATCAGCTTGCTCC
>NZ_JAGFPF010001368.1:0-574 GCF_025962695.1 Candidatus Symbiopectobacterium sp. NZEC135
GTTTTCATGCGAACAACTTTATAGCATTCGCTATTGCTTTTCAAGTGAAATGGCAATACCTTTTGCTATTATCGATAGCTAAAGGTATTATCACACCAACAAGACAAGCTATGCGTGAGTAACGGACGCTAGTTATCAACTAAATCAATAGCTTTCCGGTGGCAGAGTGTGACTGCCTCTCTTTTGTTACTCCAGGGGACGGTGCGGCAAGACCCCAATGGTCTTGCCAGATAACGGTATAGAAACAACAAAGGTGGCGAGATGATTCGTGATATCCAAAAGGTGCTTGAGCGTTATGGCGCATGGGCTTCCCATACTGAACACGGGCTGTATTACTCATCGGTTGCTGCGGGCTTCCGTGGGCTGCTGCCCTCCAGCCAGCGCTCACGCCCGTCGTGCTGCGATGACGATGGGTTGATTGTCAATGGGGCGATGGCGTGTTTGAAAAAACGCGACCCGTATCTGCATGTGCTATTGGAGTGGCACTATGTGCTTGGCCTGCCGGTGAGGGCGATTGGCACCAAACTGGGTATTTCACATACGCTGGTGCTAAAACAGCTGCAAATGGCGGAAG
>NZ_JAGFPF010001369.1:0-574 GCF_025962695.1 Candidatus Symbiopectobacterium sp. NZEC135
ATAACGCCTCCGGCCTGTACGGCATTTCCGGCATCTCCAGCGATTGCCCCACCTTGCAAGAAACACGGGAAAACGGCAACGAGCGCGCAGGATTAGCGATTGATGTGATGGTGCATCGTCTGGCGCGCCACCTGGGCGCCCACCTCACCTCGCTCTCACGCTTGGATGCGCTGGTGTTTACCGGCGGCATCGGCGAGAACTCGGCGCTGATCCGCGAGTTGACCATCGAACGACTGTCGGTGTTGGGGCTAAAGCTGGATAAGCAAAAAAACAGCGACATGGTAGGCGGGCGCAGCGGTGTAATTTCCGCCGAAGGCTTCCCCACTATCGCGGTTATTCCCACCAACGAAGAGAAAATGATCGCGATGGACGCGGCACAGATTGCGCAGTTGGCGTAAAGCGCCGCGTCCCCAGCTTATTGAAACGTGACCCATTTAACAGTTTAGGGCAGCACGGTACTACGCCGCTGCGGCCCTGATAAACCAGCGTGGATTTTATTGTCGCCCCGCTGAAAGTGATAACAAAAAAGTCTCGCTCATCGGCAAAACATTTGGCCGGGATATTCATAACATCC
>NZ_JAGFPF010001367.1:0-574 GCF_025962695.1 Candidatus Symbiopectobacterium sp. NZEC135
TTCAGTGGCAACAATGGCAACGCGTAACGCGGGCATAGGCGATTTCCTGTGACATATCGGTTTACTGACAGTGGGCCTTTGCCGTCACCCACGCATTCAAAGTGAAAGCATTTCCCCATCGTCGGGTATCAACACGCGTTGTTCGATGCCATTTTCCCGGCAATATTCACGCAGTTCGGCACGGCTAAGCAGGCAATGGTTCACTGCCTCCATGTGTGAGGCCACGACCGTGCTGTGCGGTAACAGCTCAAGCGTTCGACTGGCATCCTCTTTTCCCATAATAATCGGGCCAAAGCCATCCACGGTAGCGCACCCGATATTCAGCACCACCACCTCGGGTTGGTAACGTTGCAGGCTGTCGACATAAGGGGGAGCCCATACGGTGTCGCCAGCAATATAAAGGCGCTTTTCCTTCGCGCTGTCAAACACCAGACCGCTGGTCTCCCCCATGCGTGTCGCCAGATCCGGGTTGGCATAGAGGGCATCGCTGCCATGCTGTCCGCCAGTTTTCCAGAGCGTGATACCAGCCAGGGTATTCTCCTGTGCCAACACCTGCACCTGTGAGAATCCCTGC
>NZ_JAGFPF010001365.1:0-574 GCF_025962695.1 Candidatus Symbiopectobacterium sp. NZEC135
AGCACTCTCATAGCCCGCATCCGCGTGGCGCATCACGCCCGTAGCCGGATCGTTCCACAGCACGCGCGCCAGACGCTCATCGGCCTGTTCGCTACCGTCACACACGATCACCGTGCCCGCATGCTGTGAGAAGCCCATGCCAACGCCACCGCCGTGATGCAGGCTGACCCAGGTTGCGCCACCCGCCGTGTTTAACAACGCATTGAGCAGCGGCCAGTCGGATACCGCATCCGAGCCATCACGCATCGCTTCGGTTTCCCGATTGGGTGAGGCAACCGATCCGCAATCCAGATGATCGCGGCCAATCACAATCGGCGCTTTCAACTCACCATTGCGCACCATTTCATTGAAAGCCAGCCCGGCCAGATGGCGCTCGCCCAATCCCAGCCAGCAAATGCGCGCCGGTAATCCCTGGAAGGCGATGCGCTCTTGCGCCATGTCGAGCCAGCGGTGTAACGACGTATTCTCGGGAAACAGTGCTTTAAGCTTGGCATCGGTACGCGCGATATCCTCCGGGTCGCCAGACAGCGCCACCCAACGGAACGGGCCTTTGCCCTGGCAGAACAACGGGCGA
>NZ_JAGFPF010000136.1:0-3968 GCF_025962695.1 Candidatus Symbiopectobacterium sp. NZEC135
GCGCGTCGCGCAGTTCTCCTTTGATAAAGGCTTGCTGGGCGAAGGCGCACGCAGCGCGGATGCGGTCGGTATCGCGTTTCCCGGTGGCGTGGTGGTCGGCAACCCGAGCAACATCAAACTGCGTTTTGACGATGCTTATGTTCAACAGGCTTTGCTGCCATAACGCGATGTACGCCAGGGGAGAAACCGGATGCGTTTGATTAATCGTCACCCGCAGCGCGGCGGTCGGATTGTCTTGATGTTGCTGCCGTTTATTCTGCTGCTGGCCGCCTATTTCATGGGGTCGGCGCTGCGTTTAGCGGAAAACCCCGGCGACAAGCTGTTGCCCAGTGGCTACCAAATGGTCGAGGCGATAGAACGCGTTGCCTTTACGGCGGACAAACGCAGCGGTGACTATCTGCTGTGGAGCGATACCGCAGCCAGCATGACGCGGCTCGCTCTTGGGCTGGGCATTGCCGCGTTGCTGGGGCTCTGTGTCGGGATGGCAACCGGTATTTTTCCGCTGTTCAACGCCACGTTCTCACCGCTGATGACCGTGCTGTCGATGGTGCCGCCGCTGGCTATCCTGCCCATCCTGTTCATTGTGTTTGGTTTGGATGAGCTGTCGAAGGTGATGCTGATCGTGATTGGCATTACGCCGATTCTGGCGCGCGATCTGGAGCAGCGTGCGCGCGAGATCCCGGTCGAATTACTGATCAAGGCACAAACGCTGGGGGCAAACAGCTGGACGCTGCTGTTGCGCGTGGTGCTGCCGCAATTGCTGTCGCGTCTGTTGGTGTCGCTGCGGTTGATGATCGGCTCTGCCTGGCTGTTCCTGATTTCGGCTGAGGCTATCTCTGCTACGGCAGGTCTGGGCTACCGTATTTTTCTGGTGCGGCGCTATCTGGCGATGGATGTGATTCTGCCCTATGTGGTGTGGATTACGCTGCTGGCATGGCTGATGGACTATGCCCTGCGCTACCTGAATCGACGCTGCTTCCCGTGGTCGGTGGAAGGGGGGCGCGCATGAGCTATATCCAAATCGTTAACCTGTGGCAAACCTACGGCGACCACGTGGTGTTGGAACGGCTCAACCTGACCATTACGCAGGGTGAGTTTTGTACGCTGGTGGGCGCTTCCGGCTGCGGCAAATCCACCTTTTTACGCTTACTGCTGGGGCAGGAGGCACCGAGTCGCGGCAGTCTGTTGTTGGAAGGAAAGCCGTTGGCGCAAGAACCGGACATTACGCGCGGCGTGGTGTTCCAGCGCTACTCGGTGTTTCCGCACCTGTGTGTGCTGGATAACGTTGCCATCGGTCTTGAGCTGCGCGATGCGCGCTTCCTTGGCCGTTTCTTTGGTCGCCGCAAACGTGAGGCGCGTGAGGCCGCCGCGCAGATGCTGCACCGCGTCGGGCTGGGCCATGCGCTGGATCGCTATCCGGGGCAGCTCTCCGGCGGCATGCAACAGCGGCTGGCGATTGCGCAGGCGTTTATCATGCAGCCGCGTATCCTGCTGCTGGATGAACCCTTTGGCGCGCTGGATCCCGGTATCCGCAAGGATATGCACGCGCTGCTGCTGGAGTTGTGGCGTGAAACCGGGCTGACGGTGTTTATGGTGACGCACGATCTCTCTGAGGGTTTCAGCCTCGGCACTCGCCTGTTGGTATTTGACAAGGTGCGGAACGACCCGCAAGCCCCTAACGCCTACGGCGCACGCATTACCTACGACATTCCCCTGAATTCTGAGCGACTGACGCCCGTCTCTGCGACGGTGGCGTCCGCGCTTTTCCCTGATAAGGACATAGCATGACGTCGATAACCACTGCCGCGTTATACCAGGAAACGGTGCCTGGCGGCGGGCATACCTCTTTTGTTCTGCCGCGCGGTCAGCAACTGCGCATCACCGATTTGCAAGGCGACGCGAATGTCAGCTTGCTGCTGTTCAACGCCACCGCGCATAGCGAACGGCTGAACTTGCCCGATACCTTTAAGGGGCAGCACACCGCCAAGCTGACGGCGGGTCACTGTCTCTATTCCGATATGGGACGGGTGCTGGCGGCGATCACCGAAGACACCTGTGGCTGGCACGATGGCCTGGGCGGCGTGCTGAACGCCGCTGAGGTCAACGAAAAATACGGTCAGGGTCGCTATCAGGAGCAGCGTAATGGGTTTTACCGCAATGGCGCAGATAACCTGCTGGTGGAAATGGGCAAATGGAATCTCGGGCTGGAAGACCTGCTGATGGTGCTCAACCTGTTCAGCAAAGTGACGGTGGATCCCAACGGCCCGTTTGCTTTCCAGCCGCACAATAGCCGAGCGGGGGATTACCTCGAACTCTATGCCCCGATGGATACGCTGGTGGTGCTTACCGCGCTGCAACATCCACTCGATCCCCATCCACACTACGCACCCAAGCCGGTTGAACTGAGTTGGTATCACATCGGTGACGATGCCATCGCGCAGGTGTGCCGTCAGGCGTGCGCGGAGAATACGCGCGCGTTTCATAACACCGATCGTTTATTTCTTCAGGGAGCCGCACGATGAACATGACCGCCAGCCAGAAACACCCGGAGCAGGCGCTGTGGCGTCATACTATCCCTGCGGGCGAACCCTATGTGTGTGATGTTAAACAGGGGCAAACCTTGCGCCTGTTGGATCTGCAAGGCAATCAGGCGGCCGATACGCTGTTCTATGCCGCCGCCAATCTGCGTGAACGCTACGACGCGCAGCGCACGCTGCGTCGCCAGAATAACCTTTATCTCACCACCGGCAGCGTACTTTACTCCAATCTGGGCAACCCACTGCTGTCGATTGTTGCCGATACCTGTGGACGTCATGACACGCTGGGCGGGGCCTGCGCGCAGGAGAGCAATACGGTGCGCTATGGCGTGGAGACGCGCTATATGCACAGTTGCCGCGACAACTTTTTGTGCGCCTGCGGGCACGATGGCCGCCTCTCCAAACGTGATATCGCTGCCAACATCAACTTTTTTATGAATGTACCCGCGACACCGGCGGGGGGATTGACGTTTGAGGACGGCATTTCCGCACCGGGTAAATATGTGGAACTGCGCGCGGAAACCGATGTGGTGGTGCTGATATCCAACTGCCCTCAGTTAAACAACCCCTGTAACGGCTGGGATCCTACGCCGGTCGAGGTGCTGGTATGGGCGTGATACGGCGCAGTGTCATGGTGATGGTAGACGGTGTGGCCCGATTGGTGACGGCACGGGCATGCCACTACGCGGCACGCTTGCCGGTAGATACATCGACAAGTGAACAGCAATACAAACGTTTTTTTATCGCATAAATCAGCGCATTGCATACCTTCAACAAGGCGTAACTGATTTATGCCCGCCATGGACGACCATGGTGCCACGTTTCATGGCGGGACGGCCCGCCATTGCCGAGAGTATCTCACATGTTTAACAAGGTCTTAATCGCCAACCGTGGAGCGATCGCCTGTCGTATTCAACGCACGCTGCGCGAACTTGCGGTGGGCAATGTGGCGGTGTACGCCGACGCGGACAGTGCCAGCCTGCATGTGCAGCATGCCGATATTGCCGTGTTATTGGGTGAGGGTCCGGCGACGCACACCTATCTGGCAGTCGATAAAATACTGCGTGCCGCGCGTCAAAGCGGTGCCGAGGCTATTCATCCCGGCTACGGTTTTCTGTCGGAAAATGCCGCGTTTGCCCAAGCCTGTGAGCGGGAAGGGTTCGCGTTTATCGGGCCGACGCCCGAACAACTGCGTCTGTTCGGCCTGAAGCATACGGCACGGGCATTGGCGAAGGAGCGCGGGCTGCCACTGCTGGAAGGTTCTGCGCTGCTGGCGGATATCGATGAGGCGCTGTCTGCCGCACAGGCGGTGGGCTATCCGGTGATGCTGAAAAGCACCGCGGGCGGTGGCGGTATCGGCATGCGCGTGTGTCACGGCGAGGCGGAATTACGCGATGCCTACGACAGCGTGCGGCGTCTTGGGCAGGAGAA
>NZ_JAGFPF010001366.1:0-574 GCF_025962695.1 Candidatus Symbiopectobacterium sp. NZEC135
TGTTCTCATTATTCAGTCTTTATTGGGCAAAGCGCGTCGGCTTGCGGATGAGGGCGAGTTAAGCAGCTTACTGATAAACCAGGGTAATGGGAAGGCCTGCCGAATACAGTCATTCCCGCGCAAGCGGGAATCTCTGGCAGACTGCGCGTGTTTCTTCTGTCAGAGATCCCCGGCTTTCGCCGAGGATGACAAGGGAGAAGCCGAGGATGACGAGGGGCGAGTAAAGGGGAATGACAGCTCCCCTGCGAACGCATTTATTACTCGCTTCTGGCGCGTGCCGGGCGGCGCTGGCCGTATCCCTGCGGGCGCGATGCGGCAGGTTTACCCTGACCGCCACGGCGTTGCTCTCCAGAAGGAGAGCCTTCGCCACTGCGCTGGCGGCGCGGTGCCGTACTGTGGCGTTCACTGCCGGAACGATCGCCGCCGCGCGGTGCACCGCGCTGGCTTTGGCGGCCATTTTGAATCGGCTCTGCCTTGGTGTTCGGATCGGGCTCAAAGCCCGGCATGGCAATGCGCGGAATTTCGCGTTTCAGCAGTCGGTCGATAACGCGCAACAGCTTGTGCTCATCCACAC
>NZ_JAGFPF010001364.1:0-574 GCF_025962695.1 Candidatus Symbiopectobacterium sp. NZEC135
AACACGGACAGCGTTATTGGGCAAAAGTGATCTCGAACCCGGTCATGAACGCAGAGGGCAGCCTGTTGTATACCGTATCGACGCTGACCGATATTACCAGCGCAAAGATGCATGAGGTATTACAGCATCAGGCGCTTGAAGCGTTGGTGGCAGAGCGTCCGCTGGCAGAGGTGCTTAATCTGATGTGTCGCGAAGTGGAGCGCATTGCGCCCGATATCGCGGCCACCATTTTGGAGGTCGATAATTACGGCAAACTGCATCCGCTGGCCGGACCCAGCATGCCCGATGAGTATTCTCAGGCGCTGGACGGCAGCTCGATAGGACCAAAAGCCGGGGCATGCGGCACCGCGGCGTTTCGCAACGAGGTGGTGATTGTCGATGACATTGCGACGGATCCCCTCTGGGAAGGTTATCGCCAGTTGATCCTGCCGCTCGGTTACATTGGCTGTTGGTCTACGCCGGTCCGCAACAACCATGGGCAGGTTATCGCCACCTTCGCGCTCTACTTCCGCACGCCGCGCAACACCATGGCGAGAGCGTTTCATCAAGGATTGATCGATGCCTGTACCCATTT
>NZ_JAGFPF010001373.1:0-573 GCF_025962695.1 Candidatus Symbiopectobacterium sp. NZEC135
GGCTGGGATGCCAGTGGCACCGTGCTTGCCATTGGCGATCGCGTCAGTGGTTTTCAAGTGGGAGATGAAGTGTGGTATGCGGGCGATATCACGCGCGCTGGCAGCAACAGCTCGCACCAGCTCATTGATGCACGTATTGTGTCGCACAAACCCGTCTCTCTCGACTGGGCTGCCGCCGCTGCCCTGCCGCTGACCGCACTTACCGCCTGGGAAGGACTGTTTGAGCACCTTGAGATTCAGGACGCGGATGCGGGGAAAAATCTGCTGATTATCGGCGGCGCGGGCGGCGTCGGTTCTCTGGCTATCTCACTGGCGGCACTGCGCAGTGAGGTCAAGGTTATCGCCACGGCATCCCGTCCTGATTCGGCAGAATGGTGCCGCCAGCGCGGAGCGGATCTGGTGGTTGATTATCGCGATTTGGTCGGTGAGCTGAAAAAAGCGGGCATCACCCAGGTGGATTATATTTTCTGCCTGAACGACACCGACGGACACTGGGGCGCGATAGGCACGTTGATTGCACCGCAGGGCAAAATTTGCACCATCGTGGAAAACGAACGTCCGTTGGATCAGAAC
>NZ_JAGFPF010001371.1:0-573 GCF_025962695.1 Candidatus Symbiopectobacterium sp. NZEC135
AACCGGCCAACACCTTGTTGATGCCGTCCTGGCGGATGGTGAGACGTTCCGGCCCCAGCAGGCGGGCAATCGCCAGTTCACCGTCGCCACGGTGGATGGCGGCGCGAACGTCGTCATTCACCAGTAAAAGTTCATGGATCCCGGTACGGCCCCGGTAGCCGGTAAAGTTGCACTGTGTGCACCCAACGGCCCGATACACCGTGCTGTGCGGCGTAATGCCCATGTGCTGCGCCTGCACGGCATCAATCGGGTGTGCTTCACGGCAGTCAGGACACAGGGTGCGCACCAGCCGCTGCGCCAGCACCGCCAGCAGCGAGGTGGACAGCAGAAATGGCTCGATGCCCATATCCTGCAAGCGTGACAGCGCCCCCAGCGCGCTGTTGGTGTGCAAGGTGGAGAGCACCAGATGGCCGGTCAGTGAGGCCTGCACCGCTATCTGGGCGGTTTCGCCATCACGGATTTCACCGACCAGTACCACGTCCGGGTCCTGGCGCAAGATAGCGCGCAGGCCGCGCGCAAAGGTCATGTCCACCTTGGTGTTGACCTGCGTCTGTCCGATGCCTTCCAGCTCAT
>NZ_JAGFPF010001370.1:0-573 GCF_025962695.1 Candidatus Symbiopectobacterium sp. NZEC135
CTGGGAAAAATTGACGGGTAAACACCTGCTGGAAGGCTATGGCCTGACGGAAAGCGCACCGCTGGTGGCGGGCAATCCCTATGATTTAAAACACTACAGCGGCAGCATTGGTTTGCCGGTGCCCTCCACCGATGTGCGCATTGTCGACGATGAGGGGCACGATGTTGCGCCGGGAGAATCGGGCGAGCTGTGGGTAAAAGGGCCACAGGTGATGCTGGGCTACTGGCAGCAACCGGCCGCGACGCAAGAGGTGCTGAAAGAGGGCTGGCTGGCAACCGGCGATATTGTCACGGCAGATGAAGAGGGGTTTCTGCGCGTGATCGATCGCAAAAAAGACATGATTCTTGTGTCCGGGTTTAACGTGTATCCGACAGAAATCGAAGAGGTGATCGCGCGCCATCCAAAAGTGTCCGAAGCAGCGGTAATCGGTGTGGAAAGCGAACTGAGTGGTGAAGCGGTAAAAGCTTATGTGGTGGCCCGTGATAGCAGCCTGAGCAAAGATGAACTGATCACCCATTGCCGCCGTAATCTGACCGCTTATAAAGTGCCAAAACTGGTCGAGTTTGTGGAAGA
>NZ_JAGFPF010001372.1:0-573 GCF_025962695.1 Candidatus Symbiopectobacterium sp. NZEC135
TTCTGGTCAAAACAGTATGGGTCTGATACTGCCGTCGCTCTTTTCTGAACTGGAAGGCCCTGCACTCACGCATATCATTGATGAACTGTCGCAGGTTAACTACCTGACACAAATCGTTATCGGGCTGGATCGCGCCGACCGCGAGCAATTTGAATACGCTCGCTCCTTTTTCTCTCGTTTACCACAGCGGCATCGGATTCTTTGGAATGATGGCCCGCGGCTTACCGCATTGAGTGAGGAATTGGCAGCAAAATCGTTGGCTCCCGAAGAGCCAGGCAAAGGGAGAAATGTCTGGTTCTGCATTGGCTATGCGCTTGCGTCACGCCGTAGCGCCTGCATTGCACTTCATGATTGTGACATTGTCACTTATAGCCGTGAGATGTTGGCTCGCCTGCTCTATCCGGTTGCCAATCCGCACTTTCACTATGATTTTTGCAAAGGTTACTATGCTCGCGTTGCTAACCGGAAACTCAATGGGCGTGTTGGCCGACTTCTGGTTTTTCCGCTGCTGAAATCGCTGCAAAAGGTTTATGGCAATTCGGACTATCTCGATTACATGCGCAGCTTCCGTTA
>NZ_JAGFPF010001374.1:0-572 GCF_025962695.1 Candidatus Symbiopectobacterium sp. NZEC135
GACGCAACCACCAGAGCACATTACTGTGCCGGCTTTGTCTGCGTTGCACCCTCCGATGGCGCGGCTGAGGCAGCCTCCACCGCGACCGGCGGCGTCATGATTTTGCTGTACGCCTCATACAATGCCTTGGTGTTCACTTCCGCTTCACCTTTTTGCTGTTTAAGCATCAGCGTAGTGTCCTGAGAAAGCTGCTGATGCAGTTCCTGATTCAGCAAAGGTAGCGTCAATTCAGAGAGATAAGCCTGGCGCAGCTTCTGATACTGTTCCGGTGCAATATCCACCACGCCGTTGCGCTGTGAGCCCATGCGCTGCTGCATCAACACATCGGTACTGGTACGCGCATAGGTTGCAAACAGTTTGCTGAGCTCGTCACTCTTGCGCGCGATCAGCGCATCAAACGCTTGCTGCGTAAGCCCCTTGTCACGCAAGGTCACCAGCTCTTTCGCCAGGAAGGTCAACGCGGCCTCGGCGTTCTCGCTGTTGGGGCTGTCCAGATGGATGCCACACTGCGCACGGGTGTAGTACACATCGCAGTTAACGCGCACGCTGGTTTCTTTAAGCCCGCTCTTTTC
>NZ_JAGFPF010001375.1:0-572 GCF_025962695.1 Candidatus Symbiopectobacterium sp. NZEC135
CTCGCCTTCTGCCTGGCGGCCGCGTTTCTCTCGGCCTTTCTTGATGCCTTGACGGTCATCGCCGTGGTGATTGGCGTCGCCACCGGATTTTACGATATTTATCACCGCTACATCACCGGGCTGGATCAACAGGCCGAGTCCAACATCAACGCTGAGCATGCGCAAACGTTAGAACAATTTCGCGCATTTCTACGCAGTTTACTGATGCATGCCGGGGTAGGCACGGCCCTCGGCGGTGTGATGACCATGGTCGGTGAGCCACAAAACCTGATCATTGCCAAAACCGCCGGCTGGGATTTTGCCAGCTTTTTCTTGCGGATGGCTGCGGTGACCATCCCGGTATTCCTGTGCGGAATCGCCACCTGCATTCTGGTAGAACGCGTAAAAATATGCGGCTACGGCGTCACGCTGCCCGACACCGTGCGTCAGGTGCTGGAGGATTACGAGCGTAAGACCAGCGCCGAGCGGGCACCGCAAGAGCGCACCATGCTGTGGATTCAAGGCATTATTGGCATCTGGCTGATTGCCGCGCTGGCGTTTCACCTGGCGGAAGTCGGTTTAATCGGACTGAG
>NZ_JAGFPF010001376.1:0-571 GCF_025962695.1 Candidatus Symbiopectobacterium sp. NZEC135
CGGACGTGCACGCATGTCGCGCAGCGCGATGAGTTCGTTTTCAATATCGGCCAGATGTGGTTCAAGACGGCTTGCGAGCTGTTCGCCGACCTCCGTCGGCGCGACGCTGCGCGTGGTGCGGGTGAGTAATCGCAGTTCCAGACGCTCTTCCAGACTGCGTACCGAATGGCTCAGCGCGGATTGCGATACGCCAAGGTGAGCGGCGGCTTTGGTAAAGCTGCGCTCTCTGGCAACCGCCAAAAATGACATCAGATCGTTGAAGTTTTCTTTCAGCATGCAACCTTCCGGTTTGCGCCACCGGCGTTGTGCGGCGGCGCGTTGTTCAGATGATTACTGTGCGCTGGGCGCAGGCAGTGAGGCCATATCGATGACAAAACGGTAACGCACATCGGCGCGTTCCATACGATCGAAAGCCTCGTTGATCTGGTCCATACGAATCATTTCGCAATCGGGCAGGATCTGTTTTTTCGCACAGAAATCAAGCATCTCCTGCGTTTCGCGGATGCCGCCAATCAGCGACCCTGCGATACGTCGACGTCCGAGGATCAACGGCACCGTGGTCGGTTCTGCC
>NZ_JAGFPF010001377.1:0-571 GCF_025962695.1 Candidatus Symbiopectobacterium sp. NZEC135
TGATTTCACGCAGGAGCCGTTTGCCAGCAACGGGCTGTTTGCCATCACCGGCCCAACCGGCGCGGGTAAAACCACGCTGCTGGATGCCATCTGTCTTGCGCTGTATCACCAGACGCCGCGACTGAATACGCTCTCCGCCACGCAGAACGAGCTGATGACGCGTAACACCGCCGACTGTCTGGCCGAGGTGGAATTTGAGGTCAAAGGCGTCGGCTATCGCGCATTTTGGAGCCAACGCCGCGCCAAAGATGCGGCGGATGGCAACCTGCAAACCCCGAAAGCCGAACTGGCGCTGATCGAAGACGGCAAGATCCTCACGCAAAAACTGTCCGAAAAGCTGGCTTACACCGTCCGTATTACCGGGCTGGACTTTGAGCGTTTTACCCGCTCGATGATGCTCTCACAGGGGCAATTTGCCGCCTTCCTCAACGCCGAACAGAACAAACGCGCAGAACTGCTGGAAGAGCTGACCGGTACGGTGATCTATGGCGAGATCTCCAGCCGCATCTATGAGCGGCATAAAGCCGTAAAGCTGGCATTGGACGCGTTACAAGCACGCGCGTCGGCTATC
>NZ_JAGFPF010000137.1:0-3925 GCF_025962695.1 Candidatus Symbiopectobacterium sp. NZEC135
GTGTATGAACAAAACCTGCGCGCCTGTGCCTTTTACCAGAAGCAGGGTTTCTCCCCGGTAAAACGCACGTTCCCCGCAGAAACCAATGCTCCTGCGCAGATTATGCAATGGGAAAAAATGGCCTGACGCTGTCAGGCTAGCCTGTGTCCCCCTCCCCCTCAATAACCTGCCCTACCCGCCAATAGGTTGTCGTGCCCACGCTCTGTTCAACGCGTAATTAGTGATAACGATCGCGTTTCATCAACCCTGTAGTTGAATCACTCACCCTTTGAGTGGTTTATTATATGGAACTCTTGTTCAATATAGTGAATAAAATGAAAGCAAATCGGATTAAGGGCGTTATCCCCCCCCTTCCCACGTTGACAGATGCCGAGGGGAACCTCGACAAGCAAGCAATGGGCAGGTTGCTCGATCGGGTGATTAACGCTGGCGTACACGGCGTGCTGGCGCTGGGCACCTGCGGCGAATTTTATGCCCTGCGCCGGGAAACTCGTCAGGAAACCGCCGAATTTGTGGTCGACTATGTTAATGGTCGCGTGCCAGTGATTCTCGGTATCGGCGGCACCTGCATCGATGATGTTCTGTATTTCGGGCAACATGCCGCGCGCTGCGGCGCAGATGCCGTATTGGTCATCAATCCTTATTACGCACCGCTCAGCGCAGAGAGCCTTTTTCGCTTTTACCAAACCGTGGCGGAAAATCTCGCGCTGCCGATCATGATTTATAACTTTCCGCAGCTGACAGGGCATACGATTTCTGCCGATATGGTGCGTCGTTTAGCACAGCAATTCCCGTCGATCATCGGCATTAAAGACACCATTAATAATATCAGCCACATTCGGGAATTGATGAATCAGGTTAAACCACACCGCCCGGACTTCCTTATTTTCGCCGGTTACGACGAATACCTGTTAGACACGCTGATATTAGGAGGGGATGGCGGCTTTCCGGCGAGTGCTAATTTCGCCCCTGACGTTACCGTTAAACTCTACGAGCATTTTTGCGCAGAAAACTATTCAGCCGTATTTCAACAGCGACGTGAATTATCGCGGCTGGCGCAACTTTTTTCCATTAACGCTCCCTTGCCTGACTTACTCAAACATCTGTTAGCCATGACGGGAATGTATACGCCTGACGGCAACACCAATAAAACAAATAGGCTTTCACCGGAACATATTGCGGAATTAAAAGACCTTCTGCCATTACGTGAAGAAAAGGAATAAACCATGGGAAGTGAAAAGATCCAGGCCGCCATTATTGGTTCAGGAAATATTGGCACTGACTTGATGTTCAAAATAATGAAAAACAGCCAATACCTGAGTATGGGCGCGATGATCGGTATCGATCCTGCCTCAGACGGTTTAGCCCGCGCTGCACGGCTGGGCGTGCCGGTTTCTGCCGAGGGTATCGACGGACTGCTGGCATTGCCTAATTTCCAAGACATTAAAATCGTTTTCGACGCCACTTCAGCCAAATCACATCTGGTACACAACGAGAAGCTGCAACCGTTCGGCATTAAGGTCATCGACCTGACCCCGGCAGCCATCGGCCCGTATGTGGTCCCGTCCATTAATCTGGAACAAGAAAGTGATGCGGCCAACATCAACATGGTCACCTGCGGCGGGCAGGCAACCATTCCTATCGTCAATGCGGTGGCACAGGTCACTGACGTTTACTATGCCGAAATTGTTGCCAGTATCGCCAGCAAATCCGCAGGACCCGGCACCCGCGCTAATATTGACGAGTTTACCGAAACCACGTCTGCCGCCATCGTTAACGTGGGCAAAGCGCGCGCCGGGAAAGCCATTATTATTCTCAACCCGGCGTCACCGCCTATCATGATGCGCGACACCGTCTTTACCTATTCCGCCACGGTCGAGCCCGAAAAAATTGAAGCCAGCATTCACAGCATGGTGCAAAAAGTCAGCCGCTATGTGCCGGGCTATCGCCTAAAACAGGCCGTGCAATTCGATATTATCAATGAAGAGAATCCGCTGTTTATCGACGGGGAAAAATACACGACAGGGTTAAAAACTTCGGTATTTATCGAAGTAGAAGGGGCCGCCCACTATTTACCCGCCTATGCCGGCAACCTGGATATTATGACCTCCGCCGCGTTAGCCTGCGGCGATCATTTTGCCAAGAACCTGAAAAATTAATCCTCAGCGATAAAAGAGAATGATGATGAATAATAAAAAAATCTACATCTCGGACGTAACATTACGCGACGGCTCCCATGCCGTTAAACACCAGTACACGCAACAACAGGTTCAACAGATCGCCAGCGTGCTGGACAAGGCGCATGTGGACTCCATTGAGATCGCCCACGGTGACGGGCTGGCAGGATCGAGTTTTAACTATGGTTTCAGCCGCTGTGCTGACACCGAAATGATCGCTGCCGCCGCTGAGGTTGTCACCCACAGTAAAATTGCCACCCTGCTGATCCCCGGCGTCGGCACCATTCATGACTTACACGCCGCCTATGATGCTGGCGCACGCGTAGTGCGTGTCGCCACCCACTGCACCGAGGCGGATATATCACGGCAGCATATTGAATTCGCGCGCAACCTCGGCATGGACACCGTCGGTTTTCTGATGATGAGCCACATGATTACTCCGCAGGAACTGGCTGAGCAGGCGAAAAAAATGGAGAGCTATGGTGCAAATTGCATCTACGTGGTGGATTCCAGCGGTGCCATGCTGATGCAGGACATTCGCGATCGCTTCCGTGCACTGAAAGCCATCCTGAACAGCGATACCCAAACGGGCATGCACGCACACAACAACCTTTCCGTCAGTATCGCCAACTCACTGACCGCCATCGAAGAGGGCTGCGATCGGGTAGATACCAGCCTGGCGGGCATGGGGGCTGGCGCGGGAAATACCCCCACCGAAGTGTTTATCGGCTGTCTGGAAAAGCAAGGCTGGCAACACGGTTGTCAATTGGACACGTTGATCAACGGTGCTGACGATGTGGTGCGCCCGTTGCAACACCGTCCGGTACGCGTCGATCGCGAAACCCTATCGCTCGGACTCGCCGGGGTGTATTCCAGCTTTTTGCTGCACGCCGAACGTGCATCGCAAAAATACGGCATCAGCACCATGGATATATTAATGGAGCTCGGGAAAAGAAAAATGGTCGGCGGTCAGGAAGACATGATTGTCGATGTTGCATTGGATTTAAAAAACGCCAACACCAGGCAAGCACAATAATACTAATGATTATATGAGGTTTTAATAATGCGAAGCCAAAAAATATTAGGAAGCCTTGAGTGGGGTTTTAACCGTAGCGTATTTAAAAGCATCGGTTATTCTGATGAAGATCTGAAAAGACCTGTCATTGGTATCGCCAACTCCTGGAATGAACTGGTACCCGGCCATTTCAATTTGCGTCAGGTCGGTGAATCGGTGAAAAAAGGTATCCACATGGCGGGCGGCACCGCCGTGGAATTTGGCCTGATTGCCGCCTGTGACGGCACGGCACAGGGCCATAAAGGCATGCACTATATCCTGCCTTCACGGGATATGATCGCCAACGATATCGAGATCATGGTAGAAGCCCATCAGTTGGATGCCATCGTGATGCTCGGCTCTTGCGACAAGATTGTTCCCGCAATGCTGATGGCCGCAGCACGTCTGGACATCCCCGCCATCATTCTGCCCGGCGGCCCAATGCTGGGCGGCGAAGTGTTCGACGGACGCAAATCGGACCTGACCACCATGTCCGAATCGTTGGGCATGCTAAAAGCAGGCAAAATCACCGAAGACGTTTGCCATCGGTTGGAAAACACGTGCGGCCCGACCTGCGGTTCCTGCTCATTCCTCGGCACCGCCAACACCATGTGCAGCCTGTCGGAAGCCATCGGCATGACATTACCCAATGGCGCACTGACGCCCGCAGTGTATTCCGAGCGCCTGCGGCTGG
>NZ_JAGFPF010001380.1:0-571 GCF_025962695.1 Candidatus Symbiopectobacterium sp. NZEC135
GTTATGTTGTGGAAAAGAGCGGCTACGCTGGAGCTGATTAACCAGCACAGCCTGGGCTGTATGATGGAGCATCTGGGGATCCGTTTTACCCATATTGCAGAAGATACCCTGGAAGGCACAATGCCGGTGGATGCGCGCACGCGCCAATCCTTCGGCCTGCTGCACGGCGGAGCATCGGTGGTGCTGGCGGAGTCGCTCGGCTCGGTTGCAGGCTACCTGTGTACCGAAGGAGAACAGCGCGTGGTGGGGATGGAGATTAATGCCAACCATCTGCGCGCAGTGACTTCAGGACACGTGCGTGGCGTGTGTCGCGCACTGCACGTGGGACGTCGCAATCAGGTGTGGCAAATTGACATCTACGACGAGAGTAACCGTCTGTGTTGCACTTCTCGTCTCACCACGGCAGTGGTGACGCCTTAATCTCGCCGTAACGGTAAAATGCGCGCCAATCGGCGCGCATTTTCATTCTTGCGCTCGTCAAGGCAAAAAGGGGACGCGCCGCACAAAATCGGTCTGAAACGCGGTGGCCTTATCCCAACAGCCTTCAAGGCTGAGCTGGTGGCAAATCAGC
>NZ_JAGFPF010001378.1:0-571 GCF_025962695.1 Candidatus Symbiopectobacterium sp. NZEC135
CCTGTGCTGCGGAGGCGGGGAAAAAATACCATATCTGCTGGGGGAGGGGTACTTGATGATGAGCTAAAAGGGAGATGAGAAATGAAGCAGCGCGCCGAAGCGCGCGTGAAAATGCAAAAGGATCCCTGGTGTAAGTGAAGGGGATAGCTCCCATAAATATTTTTAGTTTGGTTTTCCCTTCGAATACACAGATTCTACATAAAATATCTGTGTAACGAAGATACACATATTTTTGATAAGCTATGACCAGCATGTTAAAACATTTTATTGAGTTTTAAATCGTATATTACCATATTCACTAAGGGGGAGTGCTACTGCTCTGACAGAGTAAACATTACTATAATAATTCACTTGTTATCACTTTTGTCAATGAAGAGCGGAATTTTGTTGATTTATTTCAATGGTCATATGTATTAAGTGTAAGGCTATTAGGTGGTTGTGTTCTCAAAATATGATTTTAAAGCATTTTTATACACTCATCTAATGTTGATTTATTGTAGTAATGTATTTTGTTATGTTTTTTGATATACAGGGTTTTGAGTGTGCTTTTGCATTATGAATTTTTGTTTCT
>NZ_JAGFPF010001379.1:0-571 GCF_025962695.1 Candidatus Symbiopectobacterium sp. NZEC135
TTATGGCTTCAGTAAGGGCGACTTTCGCGCTTCCAGTGCCAGCAAGTATTTCGCTTCGTCGTACAGGGTTTTGGTCTTCCAACAGCGGTAAATGATCCTTATCCATTTAAACGCTAGAGCCCGGATAACGTAGCATCAGGTCTAATGCCAGCTCAGCATCCTGCGGATCATCCTTCGTACCGCTGGGCCAGAAAGCCTGTCGGTAGCGGGCCAGTGACAAGGTGTGTACTGGAAAAACAGTGACAAATGGGTACTTCTGGAGGCATACACCACCGGGCCTTTCTTCAGCTCAACGGCAATAGCAATCCTGCCTTTTGCCTTCTGGTGTAACTCATTGAGCCAGATATCAAGCGCCTCAGGCGTATGTTCAATCACATGGAATATGCGATCACCATTTTTAAACTGAACGCAGATATCGTGTTTTTTATCCGCCCAGTCCAGACCAACATGAGCAGCAAACTGATCTATAGCAGTCATCACCAACTCCTTTTACCGGGGATTGGTATGCATTCCACGCTCTTCGAAAGAAATATAGTCAGCAGTTTGTCTGCATGCCCTGAGTATTCGTTAG
>NZ_JAGFPF010001381.1:0-570 GCF_025962695.1 Candidatus Symbiopectobacterium sp. NZEC135
GATTCTGGCGCAGGGCATCGGGCGCGGCGAAGTAATGATGTTTATTGCCGCGTTAGCCTATGCCTTGTATGGCGTATTAACCAAACGCTGGTCGATTGCTCTTCCCACCTGGGTATCGCTCTACGTGCAAATTGCCTTTGGCGTCGTGCTGTTGCTGCCTAATTTGCTGTTGGCTGAAAGCATCGCCTTGAATGCGCAAAACATACCGCTGGTGCTGTTCGCCGGTATTTTTGCCTCGATCCTCGCCCCGTGGATGTGGATCGTCGGGGTAATGCGTATCGGGGCCAACAATGCCAGCATTTTCATCAATCTGACGCCGGTGTTTACCGCACTGATCGCCGTGACGTTGCTGCATGAAACGCTGCACAGCTATCACATCGTGGGCGGGGTCATGGTATTACTCGGGGTTGTCATGGCGCAGCGTATGCGCACTCCGCGCGCTCAGCACAACGCGATTTGTAGGCCGGATACCAATACGCCACCCGCGCAACTGCGTGACGCGGAAGCAAACCGCAAATAAGAAGGTATTTTCCCCTATGATCTGACTATTCTCGCACCAGACACCTTGCT
>NZ_JAGFPF010001383.1:0-569 GCF_025962695.1 Candidatus Symbiopectobacterium sp. NZEC135
AGCGGCAGAAGCCTTTGAGCAGTTGTGTGAAGAGATGGAACACAATATTCAAGAGCAGCAGTCCACCTACCGTGGTGAAGAGAAATATCGCGTGTTGTTTGAAGGCATCGCCTGCTGGCCCTATTTGCGCGCCACGTCCACGCCGTTGAAAGAGCAGGGAATCAACGTTACCGCCACGGTATATGCCACGGCGTTTGGCGTGATTTACCAAAACAGCGACGAAATGATGCGCGCTTACTCCTACGTGCCTAACTGCGTATCGCTGGAACGTGCGGCAGATATGCGTATTGATGTGGGCCGCCAGAACCACATTGATGGCGCGGTCATTCACGTCAACCGCAGTTGCAAGCTGTGGAGCGGCATCATGCCAGAGATTGAGCGCCGCATTCGTCACGAACTGAACATCCCTACTGTCACGTTTGATGGCGATCAGGCCGATCCGCGCGGTTTCTCTGAAGCGCAATACGTGACTCGCATTGAGGCACTAACGGAAATTATGGCTGCCAATAAAGCGGCTGCGCACAAAGGGGGCTTGTGATGGAACGCGTAAATCAAAAAATTGAACAGTT
>NZ_JAGFPF010001382.1:0-569 GCF_025962695.1 Candidatus Symbiopectobacterium sp. NZEC135
CACCGAAGAGGCTTTGCTGAGCTTTTCTCAAACCACCCTGAGCAACATCAAGCAACTTGCCCAAGGTGAATCCTGCCCTAACCAGCTGGACGCATAACCCTGACCGGCGGGCAATAGCAACTCAGCCCGCCGGACACATCCCGTTCAGTAACGATGATTCATCGCAACGCTTACCGTTGGCTAACTGGCAGGTGCCGATATTGCTGCCATTCAATTGCCGAGATTGCGCCATGGTGCCGCCCGCCAACGTACAATTGACCTCTGCCGGCGAGTTGCTTTTCAGCAATAATGCGGTCTCATTCCGGCTTATCGTATTGGCCTCGCTCTGCGCAACCGAATGATTGTCACTGCTGCATGCGGTTACCAGCACAGCGCTGATACCGACCAATAGCCATTGATACCCTTTCATTCATTGGCTCCATTACTTGTTTTATTCTCATTACGTGAGGGTCTTCGCGTCGCTACCGTCAGCATTGCGCGGCAGGTCACGCCACCCGCACTATTATTTTTCTGCTCCACGGGCGGAATGACGACGTGATAATTTTGCGACACACATCACAAAAAACTTG
>NZ_JAGFPF010001385.1:0-568 GCF_025962695.1 Candidatus Symbiopectobacterium sp. NZEC135
TCCACCGATGCCAACGGAACGCAGCACATCAATTTACGCAGCGATCCTGACGCCATCACCCTGTGGCGCTATTTCGGCACCGGTTTATTGATGCTGGTGCTCTCGGTGGCACTGGTTGCCAATCTGGTGCTGATGCTGGTAAAAATGCGCAAAAGCCAGCAGCGCGAACGTGATATCAAACAGTACTACGATGCGTGCTTTTCAACCCGGCTCGCTACGCCTATCGTGATGGAAGGCCGCGCCTACCGGATGAACGATTAGGCGCGTCTAAACGGCCCGTTGCTGACGATCGCACTGACCATGCCGCCGACGCCTTGCGACGCGGCGTTTCCCTGCACGACCCCACCCCACCGCCGCTACCGGAGTACAGATGCAGCACGATCTCAATTGGAATGACATCGATACCGTTATCCTGGACATGGATGGCACCCTGCTGGACCTGGCCTTTGACAGCTACTTCTGGCTGCAACGGGTGCCAGAACAACTCAGCGTAGAGAGAAAGATTTCCCTGAGTGAAGCCAAAAAAGTGATAGAGAAAGAGTATCACGCCGTTCAACACACATTGAAC
>NZ_JAGFPF010001384.1:0-558 GCF_025962695.1 Candidatus Symbiopectobacterium sp. NZEC135
AGGCGCAACACGCGTGATGTTATTAGGTTGCGGAGAACTGGGTAAAGAAGTGGCGATAGAGTGCCAGCGGCTGGGCGTTGAGGTGATCGGTGTCGATCGCTATGCCAATGCTCCCGCTATGCATATCGCTCACCGCAGCCACGTCATTAACATGCTGGATGGCGCAGCGCTGCGTGCCGTTATCGAACTTGAGCGTCCTGATTACATTGTGCCGGAAATTGAAGCCATTGCCACCGACACGCTAGAGACCTGTGCCAAAGCCACGCGTCTGACCATGAACCGTGAAGGCATTCGTCGTCTGGCGGCAGAAACGTTGAGTTTGCCTACCTCCTCCTACCGTTTTGCGGCCAGCGAAGACGCGTTTCAACAGGCCGTTGCCGAAATCGGTTACCCCTGTATCGTCAAGCCGGTCATGAGTTCTTCAGGTAAAGGACAAAGTTTGATCCGTCGTGAAGAACAACGGGATCAGGCCTGGAAATACGCGCAAGAAGGTGGACGTGCGGGTGGCGGTAAGGTGATCGTGGAAGGCCTGGTCAACTTTGATTTCGAAATCACGTT
>NZ_JAGFPF010001386.1:0-567 GCF_025962695.1 Candidatus Symbiopectobacterium sp. NZEC135
TGTGCCGGTCAAGCAGCGTATTCCCGTCAATCTGTACTATTTGACGGCCTGGGTGGCTGACGACGGCAAACCCCAGTTCCGCACAGATATTTACAATTATGATGATACGGTAAAACGCGGGGCGGGCATCCTGGGCAAAGCAGGGCAACTGCTCCAGTAACCGCTGATATTCTGGGACGTTAGCGCCGTCACAGGGTTTACACCGGCGCGGAGGATCTACGCGATCCTCCGCATACCCTGTCGTAAAGCGGGTTGACTCAACTGCACTGCACGGTTATGGTGCCAAACGGCGCGTTTCTTGTCGCCGTTATGTTCATCTTTTAAGCCGGGGCACACTTCATGGAATTCATCGATCATCATCGCCGCAGATGGCTGGCGCTGGGCGGAGTCGCGTTGGGGGCTGCCATGCTGCCGGGTCAGGCGTTTGCCACGCTATCAACCCCGCGTCCGCGCATTCTCACGCTGGCAAACCTCAATACGGGCGAGTACCTCAAAACTGAATTCTTCGATGGTCGCCGTTACAACAAAGATGAATTGTCCCGTCTGAACCACTTCTTCCGTGGTTAC
>NZ_JAGFPF010001387.1:0-566 GCF_025962695.1 Candidatus Symbiopectobacterium sp. NZEC135
ATCATTGTGGTCAATACGCAGCTCAGCGGTGATGCATCCCCCTCCGATCGCCTGATCATTGATGGCGGTAACGCCTCAGGCAATACTTCACTTCTGGTGAAAACAGGCAATAGTTTGGGTGGGCTCACCAACAAAGGCGTTGCCCTGGTACAAACTGAAAATGGCGGCACGACCAGTGCGAGTGCTTTTCAACTTGATCCCAACTCCGACGGATATAACAGTACAGGAATATTGAACGTTGGCGCGTATAACTACAGTTTAAAACGCGGTGGTGATGGCGGCGAAGCACAAGATTGGTATTTGGTTTCGCTCCTTTCGCCTGTGGTTGGTTCATACCTGCAAGAACGCCAATCGGCGATGGCGATGCATAAACATACGCTGCACGACAGGCAGTGGCAGGTGCCGGGGCAAGAAGATTCGTATACCTGGTTACGCATGGAGGGCTCAATGGTTCAACACGATGGTGTTGATAACCAGGAAACGGAAGACAGGCGCTGGGTGCTACACGGCGGGAGTGACATCGCACGTTTCAGCGACGGGCACGACGGCAGCATTCGGGTTGGGCT
>NZ_JAGFPF010000138.1:0-3901 GCF_025962695.1 Candidatus Symbiopectobacterium sp. NZEC135
GACTGTGAAACTGCACTTAGTGAACTGGACAGCCACTGGAATAACTCTTTGAACGCCAACCCTTTAAGTTTGAGAGGCTGACGAGTTGCGATTTGTTTAAGCACATTCATGTCAGCTTGTTCAACACCAACAGCGTAAAACATAAACTCTTTGCGCTCCTCACCTTCATGGACACGGCGTCTGGCCTCATCCCAGTTATCGGTAGGAGCTCCATCGGTAATCAAAAAAATCCAAGGCCGGTAATATTTCACACCATTTTCACGATATCTCTGTTTACGTTGCTGCAACATGCTTATTCCAGTCACAATGGCGTCCCCCATCGGGGTCGCATTATTTGCTTCAAGCATCTCAGGATAGAAGTTGTCAACAGTGGCGAAATCAGATTTCACTTCAACGGGGCCAAACGTAACAACAGCTAACTCAACTCGTTTTGCTGCCATTGGGTCATTCAAAAGTTCTGAACGAAGTGTCATAAGCCCATCGTTCAGTTGTGCAATAGGAGCTCCACTCATTGAATATGATGTATCAAGAAGAAGAATTACTGGGCACCTTTGTTCAGGATTCTCTGCAAACTCCACATCACTAAAAGGTTGTTGTTCAAAATTATCCATTTCTTTTCCTTGATGAGTGTTCGTATCAATCACTAGTGTTCTTATCAGCGAAGTCAGACACAATTGATTATTAATGTAGTTAGTCAAAATAGCTAAAACTCGATTGCCACATGTTGCGTTGCTGATGCAGTAAAAAAACTGTCATATCACATTTTAAAGACGATATTGGTTGCCATCTCACTTAGACTGGATCGTATGATTTCCGTCGGTATCACGGGGCTAGACCCAGTTTTACTTAATGAGTATACGTCCAGACATTACTATACTGGACCGCGCAGATATAAGGCATTCTCTTCTTAATACCACGAATTTTTTGAGATTTCTGCGTTTTTGATCTCTTTCTAATGTCGATGTCAGTTTATGAACCCGGCACAACATCTGCTCTTAACTGATTGTCAGCTATAATCATGCCTTTCTAAAGAGCACAGCTAAATTGAGTAATGCCTAGTGCCTTTTATCCCGCGTTGCCCCCCCACTGCGCCGCCAGCACCCGCTCCCGCAACCGCTACGCAGTCTCAGTGTTGCTCTTCCGCGCAGCTTACTTCGGGGCTGAGAGGCTGGTACGGCATACAGATGGTATTGACTCAACACAGTTAACAAGTTTGCTTTATCTCAGATACCACGCCTGAAGCTACATGCAGTCTTATCTGTGCAAATAACCGACGGTAAGTATTTATCTTCCCGTTCTTTTGTTGGGATAGCTGCACATTGTTTGCTGAGTGCTAACCGCCGTGTTGCCCGAACTGTCATAGATTTATCTTGGGGCATATAAAAGTTAACCTCAATATCTGATGGTTTCTGCCCCGGCCAGTAGCCAATGGTACCCTTGGCTCGTACCATCTCTTCCCCTTTATCGTCATAAACATAGTAACTTCCCACGCCACTGCGATCCTCCATGATACGAATGGCACCGCTGGGATAGTGATTTACAAGAGAATCACTCGTACGCAATATGCCATCCCAGCTGTACCAGGAGTGCCGGTGAACGTATCTACAACTTTGGTTGTACTACAGGCGGTTAACGCAAAAAAGGACATGAAAAGTAGTGGTTTAATAGACATTTTGCCAAAGCATCCTTTGCTTTATTTTAAGAGTTCACATCATATCATTGGCAATAGCATTTGATAATGATTCTTATTTAGTTACCATGCTATCTATCTCCTGTGTAATACGGCGGATGCGTAGGTGCGGCCTTAACACGTTCCCGCAGTTGCTGCGCAACCTGACTGCTTTGCTGCTTGGCTTGCCCACGAGTCGCTTCAGCATAGTTAGGGGAAGTACATTACCGCTTTGGTTATTTTGAAACCCGTCTTCGAGTTCAGAAACCAGCATCAACCCCAGCAACGCAGTACGGCGTATTGTTTCTGGATTTACGTCATTGTCGATGTTTGTTAGTAGATCAAGTAGCCCATGCAGGCTACTCAGTGCCATCTCAGCCCCTAAGTTCATCAGACACCTCCGCATCCAGAGCGAGACGGATTTCTCCAAACGAATCACTTGCAATACCGATCAGCGCGGATAGCTGCCGCGAGGTTTTCTTCTCAGTTGCCATCTTCAAAATAACATCGAATAGAGATGTTGACCGCTCCCCGCCGTAAACGGTGAAGAGCAGTCAAGAAACGACTTCAAGCTGCTTTGATCGTAACGCATTATACAAAAATATATTTTGGGATAGGTTCTAAATCTGTGTCACGGCCTAATCGATATCATTTAATGAAAGGAATATGATGATAATGTTACTATATAGAAACATATACTCTGAACATATATTCAATTATTAATAAATGTTTAATTTTAAGAAAATGATTTTTTACAACCTCGAATGTTAATAAGGGTAAATTATTATTGAACTGAGCTGACAGATTGTTATAAGGTAACTGAATCAAACATTTAATAAAATTTACTAATAACATGAAGGTGATTAGCTATGATCCCATCGGTATCCATAAAACCAGATACCTCAGTGCATGTTTCCCATGATGATTATCAGGTAAGTCTATTAACAGCCGATCGTGTGATAAAAGAATCTCAAATAAAACATGATGGACTATGCAGCTTTCGTTACAAAGGGCGCCGTTCTTGGTTTGAAAATGAAAATGTTGCATCACTTAATGGTAGGGTTAATTTTATAAATAAAGTTACATCTCGTATTATAGAATCAATGCCATTGCGCGATAAACCAATAACATTTATATCATTAGGTTCAGCTGGCCTGCTAACAGAATCGTTCATAAATGAACAACTTAAAAACGCAGGTTATAAAGATATAAGCTGGAGAATTATAGAAGTAGACTATCAAAGCAATGGTTATGAACAGTGTCGTAAAGAATTTAGAGAACATGTAAATGCCAATGTCAGAGCATTTACGACGGAACAAGCATATTTAAATAAATCCCACAATCATGGCATGTTGGCTGAAAATGATAAAAACCGCGGGGGCGTTGTTATCTTATCTATTGATCCTCCTACAGATTTAGAAAAAAAAAGCTATGACTCTGATTGTATGATTCTCAAAGGAAGGCCTGTTGAAGACGTTAAAAAAGCAAATGCGATCTATTTTATTTTTGCGCCAATTGTTCATAAAGAAATGTTCTGTCAAGTACCACAAGAATTATCTAAAGGGGATAAATTAGTTGGTCTTGACTGTGCGCTAAAATGTTCAATAAACAAACATGGAAAGCCTGAATTTAGCTATAGCCAATCTGAAAAAGGCAAATATATATATAATGGCGTTAAACGTTTACTGGATCTTCACTACGAAAAACCTGATCTGGCACAGAGGAAAATTGAGTTAAGTGATGTTGCCGAAGTTTTCGATAAATTCATCGAAATAATAAATATTGCAGGGATGACTGGCATCAGATTTTTTGTTTCTGACTATGACACAAGTAAATTAAATTTACACAATTACTTTACCAATTGTAATAATGAAACATTATTTGCATCTTTCGAAAATAATGACATATCTTTCGAAAGAAAAGAATAACACAGCTTATTCTAATAATGTTTTTTATCAGGAGCGCCGTAAAACCCCGCCCTCCAGGGCGGGGGAGGATGTCAATTAATTACCATGCTATCTATTTCCAGTGTAATACGGAGGATGCGTAGGTGCTGTCTTACCTCGCACCCTCAGTAAGTGCGCAACCTGGCTATTCTGCTCGTTAGATTGCCCACGAGTCGCTTCGGCATATTTAGCATCCAGATGCGCTTGCGACACATTATTCCCCGGCGCATAAGGCGCCGCGACCTGTTTCACAAATGGCACTTTACCCGGATCGCCCAGCGCCGAT
>NZ_JAGFPF010001388.1:0-556 GCF_025962695.1 Candidatus Symbiopectobacterium sp. NZEC135
TTGCATTGATGAAAAAACGGTGCTTATCCCTAAATCAACGTCGATCGGATACTTCTCTAACATATTGAATATAGAAGAGATCCATGAAAGTGGTGCCGCCCAGCCGGTTAAACTCTCCAAATCCGAGCATGCGGTATTTCGGTACTGGAGCGAGGGGTATTCGCCGGAAGTGATCGCCGAACGGGTGGGGATTAATAAAAAGTCAGTACTGAACAGCAAAGCAAGGCTGTTAAACAAATACGGCGTGCACGACATTCTGTTTAAACGACAAATCATTAAACTGGGTGAAGGCAGCGCCAATGCGCCTTAAGCGTGTTGCCTGTATTAAACAGAGATAAAAAGGGAGGCTATTGCCTCCCTTTTTTATGCCTTCAAACTAGGCATCTTCCAGGTAAGTGTAGCCATACAGGCCGCTTTCGAACTCATCCAGAAACTGCGACTGAATGTCAGCAGGCAGGTTGGTCTCTTTCACCTGATCGCGGAAACGCGACATCAGGACTTCGGGATCCAGTTGCACGTACTCCAGCATGTCTGCCACCGTATTGCCTTCATCGGA
>NZ_JAGFPF010001389.1:0-565 GCF_025962695.1 Candidatus Symbiopectobacterium sp. NZEC135
GATCGACACACTTTTCGTCAGAATCGGTTTTGATAGCTCATCATTCAAAATGCCAAGACACCAGGCAAGTAATTTAGATGTTTTATCCGTCACCGCTCTTTTTAGCGTTAAATTGCTACTTTTTATGGTCTTGGGCAGATGGTAAACCAGGTTATTTCCTCCCTCGCGATACTCTTCAGTTTCTATCTGGAACTCTAGTCCGGAGACTTCCTGAAAGGCTGTGTCATCGGCACAGCCACTGATAGAAACGCTGAAGTAGAAAGCCGTAAGAGGCCAGTCACCATCACCCTGAACTGCACCAGTGCCTTTTGAGGTCCCCATGATGATACTTTCTCTATCCCGGAAGTAAGGCTTTGCTCAATGAAAGAAATCAAACGGAGATTTCTAATCCTTCATGGGCCAGTTCAATGGTTTCAACTGCCACTTCATTACTGTCCGACTTTAAATCGGTGCCGGTAACTTTGGTGGGCCAGGCATTTTTTAATTTCCAGCTCATCACTGGCGCGCCACTTTCATCTAACAGGTTTATAGTGACGGCGGTGCGGGCGATTGTGTTCATTTTGAT
>NZ_JAGFPF010001393.1:0-564 GCF_025962695.1 Candidatus Symbiopectobacterium sp. NZEC135
GCACCACGGCATTGTTTTGCATTACTTGCGCTGCCAGGGTTTCCGTCAGCGGCACTTTGCCTTGTTTGTGGTATGAGGTTTTTCCTGCGGGACTTTCTCCAGCAGGATAATGAGTGGCATAGTAGGTTAACGGCCCGTCCTCGTTCTCACCATCCCCCAGCGCCAGCGCGATAAAATCAATGCCAAAGAAACGGTGGATCTCGCGCGAGACCTCTTGCGCTAACGCCTTTAATTCCAGTTTGGAGATAACGGTATTGGTAACATCCACCAGAATGCGGTAGTGATCGCGTTCATGGCGCAGGGATTCTGTCTCTTTCTGCGACTGCTCGCGCGTCATGATATTTTCCAGTGCGCAGGTCACTACACTGGCCAATGCTTGAAAAAAAGCGATTTCACTGTCATCAAACAGGCTGCCATCCGCCTTGAGAAACTCCAGGCCACCCATCACGCGATCCGCACCCGTTCGTACCAGTGGCACCAGGCAGTAATCGCTTAACCCTAAATAGGCAGGATGTTGCGCCAGATAAGGGTAATCGCGCAAAAAATGCAAACGGTCGCGCCGCT
>NZ_JAGFPF010001390.1:0-564 GCF_025962695.1 Candidatus Symbiopectobacterium sp. NZEC135
AGCTTGTCCCCCATTACTTTGATTCGAATGAACTTGTCGTGGTGTTGGGCGATGCGGCCGTGGGCCAGGCGTTTAGCCAATTACCGTTCGATCATCTGGTCTTTACCGGCAGCACGGCGGTTGGTCGTCACGTCATGCGGGCGGCGGCTGAAAATCTGGTGCCCGTCACGCTGGAACTGGGTGGAAAATCCCCGGTGGTGCTGGATACTGACGCAGAAATCAGCATCGCGGCCGAACGGATACTGACGATAAAGACGTTCAATGCCGGACAAATCTGCATCTCCCCGGATTATGTCCTGTTGCCTGAATCGTCCGAAGCGGGCTTTGTCGACGCGGCAAAACGTTTTATGCGTGCGAGCTATCCAACGCTTCAGCACAATGTGGATTACACCGCTATCATTAACGACAGACACTATCAACGATTGATCATGCTGCTGGACGATGCCGCCCGCAAAGGGGCTGACATCATCAGTCTCGCTCCCGACAACGAACCTGATGTCGATCCGCACAGCAGAAAGATCGCGCCACACCTCATTCTTGGCGTCACGCAGGACATGTTGGTGA
>NZ_JAGFPF010001391.1:0-564 GCF_025962695.1 Candidatus Symbiopectobacterium sp. NZEC135
CGACCACAATGGCCTGCGCCCCCTCACCCAGCGTAGCTCCGATTCTACCGCTATTTTTTTCTATAAATTCAGATGTAGTGGCTGTACATGATGACGCAGAGTTCGGGATCCCTGTTCTTTGATGGCTATCCATAGAGGGTCTTCCGCAATGCGCGATAAACACCTTCAATTGCGGCCTGAGATTATCATTAGACACTTGTGCCAGTGCTTTATAGATATTATACGCCAATATTATCGACGGACCCGATGGTATAACGGGTTTATTATGTATAAAAATCCCCTTGGCATCCGACTTGGACAACACGAAGGAAGTAGTGGCTATTTTCGCTAACTTCTTTAATGTTTTCGAGGAAAGGGTATTGTTATTGGTTTTTTTCAGCAACGCGGAATAGATTGTGTCTTTTTTAACATCAATTCGAGATTGAGTATTTATGAAAAACATCGTGCACCTCAGTAAAAACACTAATGTACACAATAATTATCGCCGACCCTTCAAGAAAACAATTTTAGGACGATTAAACACAGACAGAAATATTTTATCCCTCTTCAGTGGAAAATGATAAG
>NZ_JAGFPF010001392.1:0-564 GCF_025962695.1 Candidatus Symbiopectobacterium sp. NZEC135
GCTTTAACTACATCGGGCCGGTCGATGGTCATGATGTGGTTGGGCTGGCACAAACCCTGAAAAACATGCGTAGCCTGAAAGGCCCGCAGTTGCTGCATATCATGACCAAAAAAGGCCGTGGCTATGCCCCCGCAGAGCAAGATCCTATCAGTTGGCATGCCGTGCCCAAGTTTGATCCGGCCAGCGGCACCTTGCCTAAAAGTAAGGCGAGCCTTCCCACCTACTCCACCATTTTCGGTGATTGGCTGTGTGAAATTGCCGCCAAAGACAGCAAGCTGATGGCGGTGACACCCGCGATGCGCGAAGGCTCCGGCATGGTGCGCTTCTCGCGCGATTACCCACAGCAATATTTCGATGTTGCCATTGCCGAGCAGCACGCCGTCACCTTTGCCGCCGGTTTGGCGCTGGGCGGGTACAAACCGGTGGTGGCAATCTACTCCACCTTTTTGCAACGCGCCTACGATCAGGTGATTCATGACGTCGCCATCCAGAACCTGCCGGTACTGTTTGCTATCGATCGCGGTGGCATTGTCGGGGCCGACGGCCAAACGCACCAGGGGGCGT
>NZ_JAGFPF010001394.1:0-562 GCF_025962695.1 Candidatus Symbiopectobacterium sp. NZEC135
TGTAATCGGCCCAGGCACAGGCTTCCTCGGCGGGAAGATCGGGATCGTCCCGTCCGGCGAGCACATCGATCGGACAACCAATCACCGGCGTGTCATGAGGTCGATAATTTTCGATCAAGCGATAGTCGCTGCGAATAATCGGCACCAGCAGCGCAGCCAATTCCGGCGATTCCACCAGCGCATTATTGCGCGGATTCAAACGACGCAGTTCGGCCAGAATATCGCTGTCGCTACTGCGATGAACGGCGCTGTCGCGCGGGTGATAACGGGGTGGTTGCCGACCAGAGACAAACAGATGTCGCGGCGGCATGCCCTGCGCTTCCAATCGCACCGCCAGCTCATGCGCAATCGCGCCACCCATACTGTGCCCCAGCAGCGCGTAGGGCCGGGCCGCGATGTCGCGTTGCAACTCGGTCATCAGCGTGTCCAGCAGGCGTGACATATCATCGATGGTCGCTTCGTTAAAACGATCTTCTCGCCCTGGATATTGCACGGCGGCAACGGCGATCTGCGCATCAAACAGCGTTGACCAGGCACGAAACGCGCTGGCTCCGCCCCCGGC
>NZ_JAGFPF010001395.1:0-562 GCF_025962695.1 Candidatus Symbiopectobacterium sp. NZEC135
GTTTTGAAGAGTTATAATGCACCCGGACGTGATCCAGACTCATGCCACTGATATTTTCCATACCACTTTTCAGGTTATCGGGCAGGCCGGTTTTATTGGGCTGTCTTTGCACGGGCTCATTGCGATTGTCCTCCAGTGCCGTCGTAGCAAGGCGGGCTTTACGCTGCGAAACCGCCTGTCGGGTTGATGGATATCGTGTCGTTTGTTTTGAAAACATCACAAGCTGCCCTCTTTCTCAATCGTGCTATATCAAATCGGGATCACCCTTTCCGCTTATGTCACGCCGCTACATTCACTCAAAAAACATTTTGTTATCTTTTCTAAATTCCTGACGAATACTGGCAATAATGTCGTCCTGATTAACTACGCGTTCATCCCGTTGAATAGCCGTTAATGCACATTGGCGCAGCACGTTAATGATTTGCCCACCGGCCACTTCATAGCGATCGGCAATGGCGGATAAATTGACATCTTCAGCGAGTTCACACACGCCATGAAAGGCGTTTTGCCATAACTGTAAGCGCTCTTTCGGCCCAGGGATGGTAAATTGCACCATACTCTG
>NZ_JAGFPF010001396.1:0-561 GCF_025962695.1 Candidatus Symbiopectobacterium sp. NZEC135
CTGGATGCCGTCACGTCAGGCGATGGCGATCGCCATGCAGATCCTCAATTCCGATCCCTGCTCCACGCCGTTGCAGCGTTTGCAATTGGAATCCCAATGCCTGAGCCTGATCGTTGAAGCCTTCAGCTCATTGCTGAGCACCGCGCAGGAAAAAAATGCGCGTGTACCCCTGCGTATCTACCATCGGGTGCAGGAAGTACGCGATATGCTGGAAAGCGGCGCGGCGGATCAACTGTCGGTGAAAGCACCTTACAGCGCCATTTTCGTCAGGCGTTTAATATGAGCGTGTTTGAGTACCTGCGCCGCAATCGACTGCAACGCGCCATGGTCGCCATGCAAAAAGAGGGACTCGGTATCGCGCAGGCCGCCCATGTGGCGGGCTATAACAGCCCGGCCAATTTCTCCACGGCTTTTCGCCGCGCATTTGGCATCACTCCGGGGCAGCTTAAAGACCGTTTCTAAGTGTGATGCAATGCTAATGCAAAATTTGCGCTATACAGCGTACGGTGGTTTCAATTATACCTATAGGCATTCATGTATTTACTTGATTGTCTTTTCAAA
>NZ_JAGFPF010001397.1:0-561 GCF_025962695.1 Candidatus Symbiopectobacterium sp. NZEC135
TGGACTCTATGTGCAGGATCAGGCGGTGTGGCAGCAGTGGAACCTGCTGCTCTCCGGGCGACATGACTGGACGGAAATACGCACCTACGAGCGCACACTCAATAATGCCAAAAGGCAGTCGAATGATGACGATTTCACCGGCCGTGCGGCGCTGCTGTATGCGTTTGAGAATGGTTTCTCGCCTTATATCAGTTACAGCACCTCGTTTGAGCCCAACCTGGACAGCGGCATTCCGGGTTCACCACCCTTTAAGCCGACAACCGGCGAGCAGACTGAAGTGGGGATGAAGTTTCAGCCGGTGGGCAGCGACACCTTGTTAACGCTATCGCTGTTCGATATTACGCAGAAAAATATCACGTCGTGGAACAGCAAACTCAAGTTCAACGAGCAAATTGGCAAAGTCGAGTCACGTGGCGCTGAAGCGGAGCTAGGTACCCAAATAACGCCAGCGCTGAGCCTGATGTCGGCGTACAGTTACACGGAGGCGGAAACCAAGGAGAGCACCAATGCGAGTACGCCAGCAGGGAACAGGCCAGCGGCGACGCCACGCCCTATGGCCTC
>NZ_JAGFPF010000139.1:0-3898 GCF_025962695.1 Candidatus Symbiopectobacterium sp. NZEC135
TTGCTAATTGGCGTCGCCCGCACCCACCGGCGAGCGTTCCCCCCAGGGAACCGAGCAGGCCGGGGGGAGCCGAATAAATTTTGCCGCCCCAGCGAGCAAAAAGACGCGCCCACGCGTCGGTTTATTTGGGGGGCGGCAGCCCCGCACACCGTCGCTGCCAAGTCTCCGGCCAACAGCCGGTAGCGTGGCGCGACCAACCCCTTTAAAGGTTCGCTTCCCGCTTATTTCACGTTGCAAGGAACGCGCAAGGGAAATAAAGGGCCAAAGCGACCGTCTTAAAGGGGTTGGTCGCGCGTAGCGCGCGACGGTGTGCCGCCCTTGACGTTGGGGGTTTTGGTGCGGCGTCCAGCCGCAACATTACACCCATGTGCCAGGCAATAAGGGCGTCCAGCCCGCATGTACTGGCGCACGCCGTTTCGTGCAGGGAAGCATGCTTTCCTGCACATGGCCGCACAGCGGCCACCTTCTTAACCCCAGACGTTCGCCCCGCCTTTTCGCCCAACACCGTGGGGCGAATGGCTGGGGCAATGCGTTGGGGCGAGTGGCTCACAAAGGAGGCTCCATGATTTTACATAAGCTGGCCATCTCACTCTCTCCGATAGTCAATGGCGCGTTGACCGTTATTGCTTTCACGCAAGCTTATCAACTGGTGCTGGCATTATTCTCGGGTCTGACCATGCCCTTTTTACTGACCTTCAGAAACGATGGTCGGCAACATATTGTGTTATGGAAAAAACTGATTATGGCGTTTTCCCTGTTATGTTTTCTCTCTGGCACCATGGCCCCGGTCGTTATCGAATTTTTTCAGTGGCTGTATAAGATCAGACTCACCAGTGATAATACCGTGCTGGCCTGGTCACTACGGATGGCTTTCACTGTCACCGGGATTATTTTTCATATTATGCTGCGCCGGGTATTAACACCGGAACTGGACAGGATAAAGACACGTCTCGTCAAAAAGACAACGCTTGAAAGAGCGCTGCGAACGGATATCCGCACGGTAAAGTCACTCCTGCCAGACACCCTGCATTATGATCCGCTGGGTTATATCAACCTGAACAAAGGCATCTTCATCGGCATAGATCGGGAGAAACGCCCCATGTATCTCCCGTTAAAAGACTGGCAAAAACAACATGCGGATATTATCGGAACCACCGGTGCCGGTAAGGGGGTAGCCACCGGAATATTACTTTATCAAAGTATTCTTGCCGGTGAAGGCGTATTTATTATGGACCCTAAAGACGATGAATGGGCACCGCATCTTTACCGCAAAGCCTGTGAGGATGCTGGTAAACCCTTTGTCCTGATTGACCTGCGAAAACAGCATTACCAGTTAAATCTCATTAAGGATATTACCGATGACGAACTGGAGGAATTGTTTGTTGCAGGATTCAGTCTGGCGGAGAAAGGTCAGGAGTCCGACTTTTACCGTATCGATGACAGAAAGGCGGCACGGATGGCAGGGCAATTTATCCGCCACCATCCAGAGGCTACCCTCCGGGATATTTATAACGGTGATTATGTTCAGGGCATTGCGGAGAACATGAAAGCTTTTTACGGCAAGATAGAAGAGCTGGCATTACTCAATGCCATCAACGCACCGGGAGGATATGCACTTAAACAGACTTTTGAGGAAGGCGGTTGCTGCTATGTCATCGGCTCGATGCGCAACAGCAAAATCATTACCGCCCAACGCATGTTGCTGGTTCGCCTTTATCAGTTAGCCGAGCGACGCGACAGGATAAATACAGCGCCCCGCCCCATAGCCATCTTTCTCGATGAACTGAAATACCATTTATCCAAACCCGCATTGGAGGGATTGGGGGCGGCCCGGGATAAAGGCGTACATATCATCATGGCGCATCAATCCATCGCCGATCTAAAAGACTGCCCGGCAGATTTGAACGGTGAGGCAGTTATTGGCGCTGTCGTTGAAAACGCCAAATTCAAACTGGTTTATCGTGTTATGGATCCGGATACCGCTGAATGGGTGGCGAGAATGTCCGGCACCATATTGGTCGATGATGAAATCCGCAAGGCACAAACCAATGCAGTACTGACAGAGACCATCGACAGTGAACGTAGCATCAGGCAGGCGGAACGCTTTTTTATCGACAGTAATATGGTGCTGAACCTGCCCGACTTTGTCAGCTTCATCTTTACGACAAAAGCCCTTCCCACAGCCTCGTTGATTTCACCCATCAGGGTCAAGAAACGCACGCTGGAGATTTGTTCCCTTTCTCCTGATATTGCCACCCGCACAGCAACGGTAAAAGTCGCACTGGCTTTCAGTGATGAAGAAGAAAGCGCAGTCGCACCAGCATCCCATGAAACAGGATCATACTCACCCGATAATCAGGAGGATTAATGCTTATCTCATCACCGGGCGAACGCACAGCACTGAATAGCGGGAAGATAAAAAGATTACTGTGCTTTCTGAAAGAAGAAACCTACAGCGACTTTAAAATGCTGATGCTGCTGTTTGATTTCAAAGACCACAAGTCGCTTTATACGCTGCTGGCAAAAGTCGTGGGGCTGGGGTTAATCCAAAAAGTTGTGCTCAAATTACCCCACATAAAAATTTCATTATGGGGGATCACCAATGACGGGCTGGCCGTTGTGTTAACCCCTGACGATGATATCTTCCCGGCTCGCTTCGAGCCCTCAAAAATCACGGGCTGGACGCTGGCACATCACCTGGATAATCAGGCAGCCCGGCTGATTCTGGAGAAGAAAGGCGCTTCCGGCTGGATAAACGGTGACCGTTCAGGCTTTGTCAGACAATATCAGGTAAAACACCGCCCGGATGGGGTGATCACACTCCCGGGCGGCAAAGTCATTGCTATCGAAACCGAAAGACACCTGAAAACCAAAGCGCGCTACCAGACGATTATCGCCAACCACTTACTGGCACGTACCCACAAGCAGTGGATGTACGTTTTCTATATCGTGCCAGACCTACAGAAAAAACGCGCCCTTGAACTGCTGTTTGCCAATATAAAATACGTCATCGTGAATCATCAGCATGTTCCGCTGGAGGCACGTCATCGGAACGTTTTTCGTATCTATACTCTCGATGAACTGCAACAACTGGAATTGGAACGATATTCATAAAATGGATGAGGTGTTACATCGCTCAGTTGAACTCACCGCGAGAAGTAGGCCGCCTACCTACAACGTATTAGTAGTCATATAAGGACAAATGAAAATCACCGCTGTACCTACATTTAGTATATCTGCGTGAACTAAATATCATTCTTAATATTTCTATCATGAACGACAACGCGAGATGTAACTATTAACAAAACATCCAGAGAAAAAAATTTTTTATTCCCACCATTAAATCGCCCGATAGCATATACTAGAAGGAATCATGAAACCATATTCATCGCTACTCCAATAACCGCCATACACATACTGCTCGCTAGTAATGCGACAGAATAGTATGCATAGTTATTAAACTTAGTAAATAACCATATATATCTCACCAACGACAATACTGCAATTGATATAGAGGAAACAAACATAAGAAAAGCATATATCCCAGCGATCACCCACCCGGTTTTTTCGTAAACCTCTTTTAATGAAAAGAGAAGAATAGTTAAGTAAAATGCTGATAAAGCGAGCCCACTTAAAAAATCATAAAAATCAATATACGTAATATTTTTCCCAACTTCAGGAAGACCAATGAATTTTTTTAATTTCTCATCACCGAACTGTGACAATAATCGGCTAATGATAGGCGAGAGAATTGCAAATACAATCACCAAATGCACAAATAACAACGCTAGCTTAAGCCTATTATCGGGCGATTGATTCAGTGGCCAATTAGATATTATTGAAAAATCCATTTTCACAAGAAAAATGAACAAAATAACAGAGGGGATGTATTCTGAAG
>NZ_JAGFPF010000013.1:0-96383 GCF_025962695.1 Candidatus Symbiopectobacterium sp. NZEC135
CACCTGCAAAAATTAAGTGGACACCTAAATTACAGAACCTGATGCAGTAAACCAGACGGTGCTGACTGGACGCTTACGTCAAACATGAGTACAATCATTTTCTATCTTCATTTTAGGTGTGTATGTAGTGGCACACTGACACCATATTGCCGATTCTATGCCTCCACCTGACTGCCACTCTGTGAACTGGAATGGCATTTACGTCAAGAGAATCGCTTCGATGAAATGACTAGAATATTATGGATAATACCTTTCAGATCGATACGGAGATTATCCACGTGTTGCGCCCGATCACCACCGTCACTTATCCCTGTTTTTCCTGTATTGCAACGGCGCTACACCGATACCTTTGCGAAAAGTGCTGATAAAGTATGTCGCGTCGGAAAATCCAACCCGTGTGGCAATTTCATGAACACTCAGTTCGCTGCGCAACAGAAATTCACACGCTTTTCTGAGACGATAAGTGGTGATGTATTCGTTAATTTTCTCTCCGGTCTCGGCATGAAAGCGACGTGATATATAGCTTTTGGACTTCTTTAAGTCTGCTGCGATATTATCCAAGCTAAATTTATGCTCATAATTTTCATCCACCCACAGCATTACCTGGCTTGAAAGCCGGTATTCATCTTCCTGAACACGTCGCGCTTGCGCAGGCAACATGCTGAACAATGACAACAGCAGCGTTGCGACGTTTTCTCTATCCAGTTCATACCCTTGCGCCAATACGCTGTAATGGGTAAACAACACATTAAGCCAGTCGTGTAACACCAGTAAATCCGCAACAAACGCCTCGCTTCCTCGCGCCGATAAACGCTGGAATTTTTGCTGATGTTGTGGGAAAGCATCAAACATGTGCAGTACAGCATTTTGATCAACATGGATGATTGTCCGGCGGTAGTGGCTGGCAGTACTCTCTTCCACCATAACTTTATGCAGGGTGAACGGCGGGAAAATAAAAAGCCGCCCCGGGCGCATGGTGTAATGCCGATTATCCGCAATGACCACGCCATACCCGTCCTCCACATACAGCACCTCGAGGCACTGATGCCAGTGGTGATAGCGCACCGCATTGGCATTAAGCCGACTGAAAGAAATGAGGCTGTCTTTCAGCGAAATAAGTTCCAGTTTGTCTGATGAGGATGTTGTTGTAGGCATAGTGCAATATTCTTAAATTTTTTCTTTACTGGGGATATTAATAAAACGTTTTTTTAAATTTTCAATAACAACCACTCACCGTCATATCTTGTCTGTGACAGCGATAACATTTTGGGCCTCATCGCCTCCCTATGCTCTGTGCATCCACTCATGCAGTGCAACGGCCTGACGTTGCGGTAGCAGAGTCAATATCGTCGGGCACTAAAATAAGGGGTAACACCATGAGTTCCCAAAAAATAAAATCAAATAGGTTGTCCTCAAAACAGGATGTGATACAGCTACTTTCCGACATACTGGCTCCGTTGAATACACAATTTTCACCCGGCGATTCGGGGTTTTCCCTCGGAGATACCTGCGCGCATTACGGACCAGATATCGCACGGATGGAAGGGTTATCCCGTGCGCTGTGGGGGGTCTTCCCACTGATGGCATCCGGCGAAAGCGAACCGTTTAGTGAGCGCTATATCGATGCGATCAAGGCAGGGACGGACCCTCAATCACCCGCATATTGGGGAGAAACCGGGCCTTATGATCAGCGGTTGGTTGAGATGGCGGTCTATGGTCTGGGATTGGCCCTGCTTCAGGAGCACTTGACCAATAAATTTACCGAAAAAGAGCTAACTAACGTCTATCGTTGGCTAAATCAAATCTCCACTGCCGTTATGCCCGACAATAACTGGAATTATTTCGCCATTATGGTTCAGTTGGGTTTCAAACGCGCTGGCCTGCCGTGGGATCAGCAGGTTATCAATCAGCGTTTTGAAATGATGGAGGCCTATTATCTTGGCGAGGGATGGTATTCTGATGGTATAGGCCGCCCACGGGATTATTATATTTCCATGGCATTCCACTTTTATGGTCTTATTTACGCCACACTCAACAGTGAGGACGATCCACAAAGGGCCAACGAATTACGAGAAAGAGCACGGCGCTTTGCTGATGATTTTATCTATATGTCCACGGAAGACGGTGCGGCCATTCCTTTCGGCCGAAGCCTGACTTACCGATTTGCCACCTGCGCATTCTGGTGTGCCGTTGCTTTCGCGGAATTGGATGTACTCACTCCGGGTCAAATTAAAGGGCTCATCCTCAGAAATTTACGCTGGTGGCAAAATAAACCCATTTTTGATCGGGATGGCATTCTCACACTGGGGTATACCTATCCCAATCTGGCATTTTGCGAGGATTATAACTCCCCGGGCTCCCCCTACTGGGGTCTGAAAGTGTTCATTATTCTGGCCATGCCAGAAAAAAGTCCTTTCTGGCAGTCCGAAGAACAGTCGCTGCCAATACTGAAAGAGACACACGCCATTCCACACGCGGCGCAAATAATTATACACCCGGAAAACGCTGGGCATGTGTATATGCTGACATCAGGGCAACTTGAGCTGAATAATTACGTCAATACCGAAGCGAAATATACGAAATTTGCCTACTCAGCCCTTTTTGGGTTCACCATCGAACGAGGCCGTTTTGGGAGTAAACATGCCGCCTGTGATTCGATGCTGCTTTTATGCGAAAACGATGATTACTGGCGTGGACGTCGCGACTGTGAACAGGTATCGGTACACGATGAGTATATCTGGTCACGTTGGTCACCATGGTCCGATGTTCATATCGATACCTGGCTGATCCCCTGCGGAGAATGGCACGTTCGCGTTCATCGCATTGACAGTGCAAGAGGGTTAAAAACGCTAGAGGGGGGGTTTGCCGTCATGAACAGCGCGGAGGTTTTTGTTCAGGGCAATGACCGTGACAGCCTGTTGCAGGCCAGCAATGGCACCAGCATCATTCATGAAATCTCACCGCACTGCCGCCGGGAAAATGGCCATATTGTTACCCCGCCCAACAGCAGCATCGTTTTTGCTGAATGTGCGGCGATCCCCACCTTATCGGGTTCAATCTCTCAGGGTATAAGTTGGCTGTGTTGCGCCGTCGCCGCCACGAATGACATTGCCCGTGACTATTCCGACAAACCGCAAGTGAGTATAGAACGCAACACCCTTTGTATCCGTCATGCTAACAAAGAAAAACATATCAGTACTACTGACCAATATCCGTCCCTGCAGTAAATAACTGTATCTTATCGAGGCGTTTATGAAAAATATAACATCAAACAACAAATTAGAATATTATAAAATCAGCGCATTTATTTTTATGTATTTCTTTACCTGGTCTGCAAGTATTGGGCTGCTTGCTATTTGGCTAGGTCAGAAAGCAAACCTGAGCGGCACCGTGATCGGCACAGTATTTGCGGTGAACGGCATTTTCTCTGTCATATTAAAACCGATATACGGGTATATTCTCGACAAACTGGGCATGAATAAATACTTGCTCTATTTTGTTGTCGCAATGTCTGCCCTTATGGCGCCCTTTTTTATTTATGTCTATCAACCGTTATTACTTTCCAATACCCTGCTAGGCATTATTGTGGGTGCCATTTATTTGAGCTTTGCCTGGTACGCGGGTGTGGCTGCCTGTGAATCCTACACCGATCGTTACAGCCGCCTTAACGGCATGGAGTTCGGGCAGATACGCATGTGGGGTTCTCTGGGATGGGCCGTCGCCTCCTCATTTTCCGGCATTCTGTTTAATTTATCCCCGGCTTACAACTTTCTTCTTGGCAGTGTCACCTCGCTGGTGATGTTAGCGGTGTTGTTCAGCCTCAAGGTAAATACATCCACTGCCCATGCGAGTGAGGTTCTGTCGAAAGAAAAAATTGTCCCAGCCGATGTTTATGCCCTGTTGAAAACCAGTAAATTTTGGGCGTTCTGTATGTACATCGCGGGTGTTGCCTGGATGATGTTTATCGCCGAGCAACAATTCTCCCGCTATTTTGTGACCTTCTTTGCCGATGTCCATCAGGGAAACGCGGTATTCGGTTACCTGGGTACCGTGCAATCCGGTATGGAATTTATCATGTACATGATTATTCCGACATTCGTGAATTATATCGGTGCTAAAAAAGGCTTGCTGCTGGTGGGTCTGGTGGTCGGTTGCCGCCTCATTCTGTCAGGCGTGTGCGACTCACACCTGTTAATTTCCGTTATCAAACCCCTGTACGGGTTGGAAATCTGCCTGTTGTTGGTTTCCATCTTTAAATACATTGCCGAGCATTTCGACAAACGCGTTAACGCCACCATGTACCTTCTGGGATATCAAGCCATGCTGTATGTGGGTAACGTGGTCGTGTCGTCACCCGCAGGTCTTCTCTATGACAAAATTGGGTTTGAAAAAACCTACATCATGATGGGAAGTATCGCCCTTCTCTTCACGTTGATTTCCTCGGTAACCCTCTCCGCCTGCCGGAGCAACAGAAATAAATCGTCCCACCCCGTCAGTCAGAATACTCAGGATGAAATTCATCAATAGACAGGTTAAGAGCCTATCCCAGTAGGCTCTCAATGTGGCCTGAACATTATAGGAATCGCAGTATGTTAAATAACATCGTTAAAGAGTCGTTGCATGGCATGGCTGATGAACCTCATGATAGCCGCCAGTTTTATGATGAGCTCATTTCAGCACGTGAGCATGTTCTTAAACTGATTAGCCGTAATTTAACGGATTTCGGTGACCGTTTTCCCGCAGAAACCTGCGTCAATGGCTACTACCCGCTGACCGAGAATGTGGAATGGACCACCAGTTTTTGGACTGGTCAGTTATGGCTCGCTTGGGAGATGAGCGGTGATGACCGCTACCGTGCCATGGCGGAACGCCATGTACGTTCGTTCGGATTACGTATTGCCGGGCGTCACGACACCAACACGCATGACCTGGGCTTTCTTTATACCCTATCCTGCGTAGCAGCATGGCGACTGACGGGCAATACGGAAGCCCGTGGTTTCTCGCTACTGGCCGCGGATGCCCTGCTAGAACGCTTTCATGATAAAGCCCGCATCATCCAGGCGTGGGGTGATCTCTCGGACCCGGATCAAGCAGGACGGATGATCATCGACTGTAATATGAACCTGCCGCTGTTGTATTGGGCCAGTGAGCAGACGGGGGATAAGCGCTTTGCCGAAGCGGCCTATGAACATGCTCGTCAGGCCGCCCGTTATCTGGTGCGTAAAGATGCATCGACGTATCACACCTATTATATGGATATAACGACCGGTGCAGCGCGCTACGGCAATACACAACAGGGGTATGCAGACGACTCTTGCTGGTCTCGAGGGCAAGCCTGGGGCATTTATGGATTCACGCTCAGTTATCTCTATACCGGCGATCGGGAATTGCTGGAACTGGCGAAGCGACTGGCAAATTACTTCCTAAACCGATTGCCAGAAGACGGTGTTTGTCACTGGGATCTCGCGCTGCTGGGTACCGATGCGTTGAGGGACTCATCGTCTGCATCGATTGCCGTGTGTGGGCTGCTTGAACTGTGTAAGCATTTGCCGGTAACAGACCCGGAGCGAGCTCACTACTTACACGCAGCCCAACATATTATGTCTTCCATGACGCGAGATTATCTTGCCCGGCTTGACGATCCTTGCAACGGTCTGCTCAAACACTCTGTTTATCACCTCGCCAGTCATAAAGGCGTAGATGAATGCGCAAGCTGGGGAGACTATTTTTATGTCGAAGCACTGGTGCGGATGCTACAGAGCTGGAAACCCTACTGGTAAACCCGACGCCCACTCGGGCATTGACATGCGGAGGTGAGCGGCGACCTGTTGCCAGCATCACTCACCTCCGCATGGCCAGCATCGCCCCCATGCACTAGCCCGACAAAGGAAGATGAATGAAAGCCGCATTATTAATTGCCGATGGATTTGAAGACGCAGAAGCCGTGGTTATATATGACATTTTACGCAGACTGCATATCGACGTGACACTTATTTCCTGCGCGGCCTCAGGGCGATTAACCGTCAAAAGCTATTTTTCACTGTCAGTACACGCAGATGATCATATCGATAATCTCGCGCTTGCACACTATGACGCCGTCATTATTCCTGGGGGGCCGGATTCTACGATGCGTATGGCAACAGACCCCCAGGTTATCGATTTTATTCGACGGCATGATGCGTGGGGGGAATGGGTCTGTGCGCTCTGCTCTGCCCCTGCACGTGTGCTAGGCAATAATCATCTGTTGCATCATCGCCGCTATACGTGCTCTGGAGATCTGTGGATGCAGTGCCCAGAGGGAACCTATACCGGCGAGAATGTGGTTATCGATGGCAATCTGATTACCGGAAAGGGATTGGGTGTCGCGTTTGAATTCGCCTTCGCCGTCGCCGAAAAGCTTTTGAAGACTCCCAACCCCGGCCGGAATCAAGCAAATCATATTTATTTCAGCCATCCCGTGTAAGTCGCCATGTCTGCCAAACAGGCTTAGGGTGTTAATCCCAATAGCCGCATTACGCTCCGTTGGGAAAGGTCAATGGTACTGTTGATCTTTACCATTCTGTTCGCGTGCGACATTCCGCTGACAACACCTATTAATTAACTCTATTTACAATAAGTTATCTTGATGTTTAAACGCTAAGACTAAAAATGTAAACGATTACATAAATTAACATCAGATCATAGTTTATGTACAACGAGAGTGATAATCTCACTCCAATATAACTGGCATTAGGGGGAGTATATGCGTGTACTGGTGACAGGTGGTAGCGGTTACATTGGAAGCCACACCTGTGTACAACTGCTGCAACAGGGGCATGATGTCGTCATTCTCGACAACATGTGTAACAGCAAGCCCGGCGTGGTGCCGGTTATTGAGCGTTTGGCGGGAAAATCCGTGCAGTTCATCCATGGTGATCTCCGTGATGAAGCGCTGCTAGTCAGTACCCTGCGTTCGCACGCCATTGAAACGGTGATCCATTTCGCTGGGCTAAAAGCCGTCGGCGAATCCGTATCCAAACCCTTGGACTATTACGATAACAATGTACATGGCACGCTGTGCTTGGTGAGCGCCATGCAAACCACCAACATCAACAATCTTATCTTCAGTTCTTCTGCCACGGTGTACGGTGACCAGCCAAACATTCCCTATGAGGAAAGTTTCCCCACTGGTACACCACAAAGCCCGTATGGCAAAAGCAAGCTGATGGTTGAACATATTCTCACAGACCTGCAAAAAGCGCAGCCCGCGTGGAGCATCGTATTGTTGCGTTATTTCAACCCCGTAGGCGCACACCCTTCTGGAGAAATGGGGGAAGACCCTCAGGGTATTCCAAACAATCTGATGCCTTACATTGCACAGGTCGCCATAGGCCGTCGCCCTTCACTGGCCATCTTTGGCCATGATTATCCCACGCCTGACGGCACCGGTGTACGCGATTACATTCATGTAATGGACCTCGCCGATGGCCACATTGCCGCGATGGAGCAGCTGTCGGGAAAAGCAGGTATCCACCTCTATAACC
Organism: Candidatus Symbiopectobacterium sp. NZEC135; assembly: GCF_025962695.1. Classification (NCBI taxonomy): domain Bacteria; kingdom Pseudomonadati; phylum Pseudomonadota; class Gammaproteobacteria; order Enterobacterales; family Enterobacteriaceae; genus Symbiopectobacterium; species Candidatus Symbiopectobacterium sp. NZEC135. The sequence continues at coordinate 7,524 of NZ_JAGFPF010000013.1, forward strand.
TTGGCGCAGGGATTGGCAGCAGTGTCCTTGACGTCGTCAATGCATTCAGTAAGGCGTGCGGTACATCGGTTAACTATCATTTTGCCCCACGCCGCGATGGCGACTTATCTGCCTACTGGGCGGACGCCAGTAAAGCCAATCGAGAACTGAACTGGCGTGCCACGCGTTCGCTCGACGACATGGCACAAGATACCTGGCGCTGGCAGTCCCGCCATCCGCAGGGCTTCACCGACTAAGGAGTGACCATAATGCCATTTAATCCGGTCGATCATCCCCATCGACGTTACAATCCACTAACGGGGCAATGGGTCTTGGTTTCTCCACACCGAGCAAAACGACCCTGGCAAGGTGCGCAAGAAGCGCCAGCAAAACAGGCTCTGCCAGCCCACGATCCCGCCTGTTTTCTTTGTCCCAACAATACCCGTGTCACAGGGGATAAAAACCCGAACTACACTGGCACCTATGTCTTTATCAATGACTTTGCCGCACTGATGCCTGACACCCCGCCCGCACCAGAAAGCGACGATCCCCTCATGCGTTGCCAAAGCGCGCGCGGCACCAGTCGCGTGATTTGTTTTTCGCCGGACCACAGCAAAACGTTGCCGGAACTGAGCTTGTCCGCCTTAGAAGGGGTGGTAAAAACCTGGCAGGCGCAAACCGCAGAGCTGGGTCAAACCTACCCTTGGGTACAGGTTTTTGAAAACAAAGGGGCGGCGATGGGCTGCTCGAATCCACATCCCCATGGGCAGGTGTGGGCCAACAGTTTCCTGCCGAATGAAGCCGAAAACGAAGACCGCCGGCAAAAAGCCTATTTCGGCGAGTACGGTTCGCCCTTACTGGTGGACTACGCTGTACGCGAACGCGAAGACGGCAGCCGAATGGTAGTGGAAACGACGCACTGGCTGGCGGTCGTCCCTTATTGGGCGGCGTGGCCGTTTGAAACGCTGTTGTTGCCGAAAACACACGTGCAGCGCATGACCGAACTGACGGATGCACAACGCGTTGATTTGGCACTGGCGTTGAAACAATTAACGGTCCGTTACGACAATCTTTTCCAGTGCTCATTCCCCTATTCCATGGGCTGGCACGGTGCGCCATTCAACCGACTGGATAATACCCACTGGCAATTACACGCCCATTTTTACCCGCCACTGCTGCGTTCCGCCTCCGTGCGTAAGTTTATGGTGGGCTATGAAATGCTCGCCGAAACACAACGTGACCTCACGCCAGAGCAAGCGGCCGAACGTCTTCGTGCGGTAAGTGACATCCATTTTCGCGAATCCGGAGTATGAAAACATGAGTCTGAAAGAAAAAACGCTGTCTCTGTTTGCTGAAAAATTTGGCTACCCTGCCACACTGACCATCCAGGCACCTGGGCGCGTCAATCTGATTGGTGAACATACCGATTACAACGATGGGTTTGTTCTACCTTGCGCCATTGATTATCAGACCGTGATCAGTGGTGCCCCCCGCTCGGATAGCCTCGTTCGCGTCATTGCCGCGGATTATGACAATCAGCAGGACACATTTTCGCTGGATGCACCTATCGTGCCGCATGCTACCTGGCAATGGTCAAACTATGTGCGTGGCGTGATAAAGCACCTGCAAACACGCAACACACCTTTTAACGGTGCCGATCTCGTCATCAGCGGCAACGTTCCACAAGGTGCGGGACTCAGTTCGTCGGCATCGTTGGAAGTGGCCGTCGGCACCGTATTCCAGCAACTTTATCACCTGCCGTTGGACGGCTCTCAAATCGCACTGAATGGACAGGAAGCGGAAAACCAGTTTGTTGGCTGTAATTGCGGCATCATGGACCAGTTGATCTCCGCACTGGGTAAAAAAGGTAACGCGCTGCTGATCGACTGTCGTTCGCTGAGCAGCAAAGCGGTGTCGATGCCGAAAGGCGTTGTCATCCTCATCATCAACAGCAATTTCAAACGCACATTGGTGGGCAGCGAATACAATACTCGCCGCTTGCAGTGTGAAACGGGTGCTCGTTTTTTCCAACAGAGTTCGCTGCGTGACGTTACGCTTGATGCCTTCACGGCCCGCATACATGAATTGGATCCCACTGTGGCCAAACGTGTCCGCCATGTGTTGAGCGAAAATGCCCGCACACTTGAGGCAGCGTCCGCGTTGGAAAAAGGGGACCTAAAACGCATGGGCGTACTGATGGCGCAATCGCATACCTCCATGCGCGATGATTTTGAAATTACTGTCCCACACATAGACTCGCTGGTTGAGATCGTAAAAGGGGCCATCGGCGAAAACGGTGGCGTACGCATGACCGGCGGCGGTTTTGGCGGATGCGTGGTAGCACTGATTCCCGAGGTGCTGCTGCCCAAGGTGAAACACGCGGTGGAGATGCAATACGAAGCCAAAACGGGTATTAAAGAAACCTTTTATGTGTGCAAACCATCCCAAGGGGCGGGGCCCTGCTAGCTGTTCGCAGGCTGGCGTAGGAAAGCCCATCACGGGTCAACTATTAGGTGCAACCCGATAAACCCTATTAAGACATTAGTAACACTTCTGCGCGGTCCGGAGGGGCAACAATGGAGATGGACGACTGGTGGTTTGGCTGGAAGGGGTTCACACCCGAGCGCCCCTGCCCCGGCAAGGTTGTGTTGATGGTTGGTGCAGGGATTTCCATCGAGTCCCCCACGCTGTTACCTGACGGAGAAGCATTAACGGAAGCGCTACTCGACCATTTGCTTGACAGTAGCGCGGCCTCCGAAATTAAAAAAGTATTTAGCCAATGTAAGCAATGGATGGGGAGAAGCCTACCGCGTCTTGAACACGTTCTTGATAAAGCATTTGAACCTTTATCCGCTCGTATTAAGAACGCCGAGGTTAACGACAACATTTTCAGGCTCACAGTTGAAATCACCGCCAATCACATAATCACCGATACTCTCAGCCTGGCTAATCAGGCCGTCGATATACTGGTTTGAAAAATTGATGGACACCCCCGAAGGCGCATGCATCGAATAATAAGTTGCATTGCCCAGAGTGATACCAGTGATTGGGCGGATTCCGACAGCACCGGGAACAGGGTTCAGCACCACAACGTTAGCCGAAAAATCTACTGGCTGATCGCCAGTGGATACCAATACGGCGCACGCAGAAACACATTCCGGTGTGTTGCGCTTCCCATAGCTGCCGCCACTGCCTTGACTTATTTTGCAAAAAGTATATTTTTCGGACATGAAGAAGATCCTGATTATCGTTCCCGATGGCGGCATGCTGTTTGAGTCCGCCGGTATTGCCGACATCCTGATGCAAGCGAACCAGCTGCATACTGAGGGGCTGGCGCATCCTCGTTATCACATTAATATTGCCACCACGCAGCCGCATCAAGTCATCCACGGTCAATCCGGGCTAAATCTGCTTGCGGATCATCGCCTGCATGAGCTCGATCCTCGAGAGCCGCTCGACACCATACTGATTACCGGTCGTGGACAAAATGAGCAGGAAGGCACCGCCGTCGTCGATTGGCTGCGCCTTGCAGCGCCGCATGCGCGCCGGATTGCCTCGATTTGTGGCGGTGCGATGCTGCTTGCTCAGAGCGGGTTATTAAATGGACGGCGAGCAACCACGCATTGGAAACTGCTGGAAACCATGCAGGCAGCCTTTCCTGAGGTCAAGGTGGAAGCGGGCCCGCTGTATATACAGGATGGCCCTATCTGGACCTCTGGCGGGGTCAGCTCGGGGTTTGATCTGACGCTGGCATTGGTTGAGGAGGATTACGGTTTTAGTCTCGCCCGTGATGTCGCGCAGGATTTGGTCATGTATCTGCATCGCCCAGGCAGTCAGTTACAGTTTAGCCGCTACAACCTGCGCCAAACCGGCAATACAGGCCCGATCGGCGAGTTGCAGACGTGGATACTTGATAATATTACCGCCGATCTCTGCGTCGAAGCCCTGGCAGAAAAAGTCGCCATGAGTCCGCGTAATTTTACCCGCGTATTTACCCGGGAAACCGGCGTTTCCCCGGCGCGTTATGTGTCAGAAGCGCGCCTTGCCGCCGCACGACAACATCTGGAACAAACCACCGATACGCTGGAGCGGATCGCCACTAATACGGGATTTGGCAGCAGCATTAACCTGCGTCGTATTTTTGAAAAACAGCTGCAATTAACGCCCGGGGAATATCGCCAGCGCTTCCACTGTCGCAATATGGCGTAATGTGATCCTTTTTTGTCATTTACGCCAAATATGCCATGACCTACAGTCACTCCAGAGACAACCACTAAGGAGTTCATCATGGTCAAGGTCGGTATCAATGGTTTCGGCAGAATCGGGCGCAACGTACTGCGTGCTGCGTTGGGCAACCCAGACATCCACATCGTGGCAATCAACGATTTGACGGACAGTAAAACGCTGGCCCATTTGTTGAAATATGACTCACTGCTCGGCACACTCTCGGCCACGGTGGAAGCAACCAATGGACAGTTGCGCGTTAATGGCAACCCGATCACCGTGTTCAGCGAACGAGATCCTGCGCGCATTCCCTGGCGTGATGCTGAGGTGGATATCGTTATCGAAGCGACGGGTTTTTTCACCGACCGTGAAAAAGCGGCAGTGCATATTCATAGCGGCGGTGCCAAGCGCGTCATCATCTCTGCGCCGGGCAAGAATGATGATTTGACGGTGGTCATGGGTGTAAACCATGAATTATACGATCCGCAAAAACACTATGTGGTCAGCAATGGGAGTTGCACCACCAACGGCCTGGCGCCGGCTGCCCAAGTTCTGCACCAGCACTTTGGTATTAAACATGGCCTGATGAATACCACTCACGCCTACACCAACAGTCAGGCATTGCACGATCAGCCGGAAAAGGATCTGCGTGGCGCGCGCGCCGCAGCGTTATCGATTGTGCCCTACTCCAGCGGCGCGGCCAAAGCGCTGGGGAAAGTGATCCCTGAACTGGATGGGCGCTTGACGGGTTATTCCCTGCGCGTACCGGTTCCGGTAGTGTCCATCGTCGATCTCATCGTCACCCTTGAGCGCGAGGTCACCGTAGAAGACGTCAATAATGCGTTCCGAGAAGCCGCCGCTTCCGGCCCCTTACAAGGTATTCTTGGCTATAGCGACGAACCGCTGGTCTCAAGCGATTACCAGGGCGATCCTCGTTCGTCCATTATTGACGGGCTCTCGACGTTGGTTATCGGTGGCAATATGGTCAAAATCCTCGCCTGGTACGACAATGAGTGGGGATTTTCAAACCGCCTTGTCGATCTGGCAGTGATGATCAGCCAACGCGAACCCGCATAAATTCAGTGTCTGAGCACCCGGTTTAACCGGGTGCTCATCGCCTCGTGAAGACCCCTGCGTGACTACACTCAGAGGTCACGCCCTTGCCCCCTCAACGCCGCGCTACTAACAGGTATTACAGCGTTTTCAATGTTCCGCTTTCCATGGTTTTTTCAGGTATTGCTGTTGGTGAAGCTACGGCTATCGGTTCGCGACAGGGGGCAAACACGTCCAGATCGGATTGGTATACGGTGCTATGAACATCAAACAACCCTAACAGGGAATGGTACAAATTGTCGTGACTGTAGTCTTTGTTGTCTGCATTTTTCCGCAGACAAGCGAGATTAAGGTGGGCATGTTGAGCAAACGTCGGTGAAAACCACATCACCATAGGCACCTGTGTTTGCTCTTTAGGTGCAATGATATAAGGTGTCCCGTGCAGGTACATACCCCGCTCTCCCAGTGACTCACCATGATCGGAAACGTAGATCATGGCCACATCACGCCGATCAGAATAGCGTTGCAACACGTCAATGGTTTTGCCAAGCATCCGGTCGGTGTAGACCAGCGTATTGTCGTACGTGTTGGTGAGCGCGTCGTTAGTGCACTTCTGGATCTGATTGCTGTCACAGGTGGGGCTGAAGGCTTTGTCGTGTTCCGGGTAACGCTCAAAGTACGTTGGCCCATGGCTGCCCAGTTGGTGCAACACGATCAGCATATCGCCCTGCCTGGCATCAATGCGTGCGTTGAGTTGGTGCAGCAGAACATTGTCATAACAGGTTCCGTCTTTGTTGACACAGTGCTCAACAATGTTCAGCGTCGGCATATCTTCAGAAGGCACGCGCGCACACATCCCTTTGCAACCACCGTTGTTGTTGTTACGCCACAGCAGGTTTATACCGGTGCGTTGCAGGATGTCTAGCAGGTTCTCTTCCGTGGCTGCACGCACTTCATCGTATTGCGAACGTGTCATCCGCGAGAACATACAGGGCAGAGAAATGGCAGTGGCCGTACCGCAGGATGAAACGTGCTTGAAACTGATGATGCCTTCACGTGGTGACAAGGATGGGTTGGTCGCGCGCGGATAACCATTAAGCGCAAAATTCTGCGCTCTTGCCGTTTCACCCACCACGACAATCACCAGCTTGGGGCGCTCGCCAGCAGCAGCCGCAGGACGTGTGGCATCGGCGGCCACAATGCGTAACACCTGTGACTTTGTGCGTTTCAGATAGCGTTTCAGGTAGCCGTTGGTGTTGCGCACAACATTAAAGGGCAACACTTGATCCTTGATTTGCAGATTGTTGCGCAGCAGCGAGGCGTAGTCTTTATAGAACGCCATGGTCACTACGGCCAGCACAGCGAATGTCACCAGTACATTCCCAAGCCACCACAGCACGGTTTGCAAGGGCCGCCCAGTCTTTTGGGCCGGCAGGAAGACCATCACTACAGCAGGCAACACACCAAGCACAATAATGGTGAGCAACAGGGGGATGGAAAAGTACGAGATGAGTTCCGCTTGGTTAGTCTCAAACACGTTCTGTATCATGCTGCGGTCGATCAACACGTTGTAATAGAGCATAAAGTAACTACAACTGGCACTGATGATAACCAGCAACGCCAGCAGAGGTTTGCGCACATACGGTAGAATTAAAATCGGCGTAAGCAATAGATTGAAAAGGCAAAAAAAGAACACTGGCAAGCTGATCAAGAACAGTAAACTGTGCAGGCTGTTGACTTCCACGTTGGACCATAGCGTTTGCCACAGCGCAACGTTACCCACGGAGGTGAAGAACAGCGCAGCTACCCAGGTCAGTTGTACTGGATTGAACCGCAGAGATATCAGATATTTATACACGCGCAATTCCCAATCAATAAAGAGTCTGCGCAGTATCAGAAAGTGTCTGTCAGGAAGTTGTTAAGATGCCGTTTATCTTTTAAGGATGCCAATGCCCCATGACTCGCCTGCTTATCATTGAAGATAACCCCGAGTTGGTAGCCAATCTGTACGATTTTTTCGAACCACTGGGTTATGTGTTAGACGATGCACGTGACGGTGTCACAGGACTGCGTATGGCGACACAGCACGATTACGACGCCATCTTGTTAGATCTGATGCTGCCGCGACTGGACGGTATGACGCTATGCAGCAAACTGCGGGGAGAATTTCAGAATCCCGTACCGGTATTGATGCTGACCGCACGCGATCCCGTAGAAGACCGCGTGCAGGGCTTGGCGCTAGGTGCCGACGATTATCTGGTTAAGCCCTTTTCGCTCAAGGAACTCGATGCCCGCATCAAGGCGTTGGTGCGCCGAGCCCAAGGCCAACAGGTGCAAGGGACGTTGGCCTGGGAAGACCTGCGGGTAGACACTCGCTCACCGCAGGCATGGCGGCAAGGCCAAGCCATCAACCTGACCCCCACCACGCACAAGTTGCTGCTGTGTCTGGTCCGCGCCGCACCTGACGTGGTTAAAAGGCAGCAGATGGAATACCTGCTATGGGGCGACGAACCGCCTGAAAGTGGTGCGTTGCGTACACACATTCATGACCTGCGCCAGCGAATTGACAAAAACTTCACATCTGCTCTGATAGAAACGGTGCATGGCGTCGGTTTACGTCTCCATACGCCCGGGGAGGTTGCGCCGGAATTATCACACAGCGAGTAGGCTCACCATCATGAAATTCCTTTACCACCAGACGACGCTCAAGACACGTATTACAATTTCATTTGTACTGCTGATGGTAGCCGTCATGGGGTTTGTGATTATCGCGGAGCAACTTGATTACGATGAAGTGAGATCGTATGTCATCGCCAAAAGCCTGCACGATGAGGTGCCTCGGCTGGAAAGCGCGATTGTCAACGGCATTTCTCCCACGTTGCCTGAAGGCAGCCAGTTTTACGATGTGCACAACGCACCGGATACCCTGCGACACTACGCACTGGGCTATCACCGACTGGAAAAGCCTGGCCATTGGTATCTGCTGGTATTTGAACGCAACGATCAACGCTACTACCTGTTACAGGATGGCAAGTCCTACCCGTTTCTGGAATACCTGATTGACGGCTTCGCGCCGCTGGTGATCCTGTTGTGTATTCTGTGCGCATTCTGGATTGGCAGGTTAACATCAGCGCGCGTTACCGCGCCCATTATTCGTCTGGCCGACGTGGTACAGCGCAAGCAGAAGCCCTTGCCGTTTCAGGACGCGAGTGATGAAATTGGCGTACTGGCGCGCGCATTTGCACAGCACAGTGATGAACTGGAGCAGTTTTTGTACCGTGAGCGCTGCTTTGTGAGCGATACCAGCCATGAATTGCGCACGCCGCTGGCGATTATTGGCGGCGCGGCGGAAACTATCCTGCACCAATTGCCTGTCGACAGCCACTTGATACCTAGCGCTGAACGCATCGTACGCACCACGCAGGAAATGCAACGCCAACTGACCTGCCTGTTGCTGCTGTCACGCGATCCGCACACGTTGACGCGTACCGACGTGCCGCTTCGTCCGTTGATCGAAGAGTGCATAACGCGCTGCCAGCCCTGGCTGGCGAAAAAACCGGTCATGCTGGTTCTGGAGGCACCGCAAACGCCCCACGCGCACACTCACGCAGAACTGGCGCGCAGTATTATCTGGAACCTGCTGCGCAATGCTTGCCAGTACACGGAGCAAGGTGAAATACGAATTGCCCTGCACGGCACCACGCTTATCGTTTCCGACACTGGCCCGGGCCTGCCATCCAGCATCGATCCGCAGCACTTTCAGCGTTTTCTACCCAGTGCGCAGCAACGTGGCGAAGGACTTGGCTTATCCATTGTGCAACGTATCGTGGAGCATTTGGGCTGGCACATGCAGGTGGATAGCTCAGATCAAGGCTGTCGCTTTACGCTGGAAATGCGCCGTTGTGAATGACACATTTCCCCACCACAAAAAATTTATTTTTTAGTGCACATCGCCTCTCCCGGCGACTTAAAGTCTTCGCAGTGCCATTCATTCACACCATCAGAAATCACGTTCTCATTGACGGTCACTTTGCTCGCCTCCAATCCGGCTAACAGCTCCGGCTCAATTTTCACGAACCAGACTGACTTACCATCGGTGACGACATAATCGGATAATGCTTTAAGGCTTTTCACATCGGTATCCGGTGTGAAAATTGGGAAAGGTTTGCCGTAAATATAAAAACCGGTTTTATCCGCCGTCACGCTAAAAGAGAGGCAGGTAAAGGTATTCGCATCAAACTCACTGTTTTTTTCACCGCGAAAATAAAGCGCATCATCGATAGTCGCCCATCCAAAACACTTCTCATGAATGTTGACACCCTTTTTATAAGGCACAGTGGCTGAATCGCTTTCTCTGAAGTAATACTGTTTTTTATCGAAAGCCTGATTCGTTCCTTTTGTCTGGAACGTCGCAACGTCAGCGCCCTTTAACACCGAACCGTCACGCATGAAGATCCGTTTACCATCACTGAAGAAAGGGAAATCTAGCGCTTCAAATTTCGTCCAGTCGATGTCGCCGGTCACTTTCTTGCAATAGGCATAGGTTCCGACATCGCTAACCAGATAGGAATCAATTGCTTTGGCTTTTTCCGGGTTAAATGCCTTGGGCAAGGCGACGGCATTGCAATAATAGGTGCCATTGGCTTTCCCTACCCCAAAGGCCGTATCAGAATAGATCACCGAAAAATTCTCCGGCTTGACGTTTTTCATCGGCACGGCAGGCAGATTCACGGCACTTTGATAGTGTAATACACCGTTAATCACTTTATACGGGTATTTCACACCGCTGTAGGTGGCTGTAGTTTTTTCTGCCGAAATAGCGGGTGAGTGAATAACGGTAAACATCCCACCGAGAATTGCCACCCATAAATTAAGGGTTCCTTTTTTCACGTTCTTTTTCTCCTTTTCCATTTTTACACCAGCAAATCCTATCCCTGCCAGAGGCAAATCGTTTTTATGACTATGATTTTTCGCGGTAAAATATCAATTTTTGCGCATAGCGTAAATTCTGAAAGACAGATTAAGCACATCTAAAACAAATCCACCGTAATGTGGACGTCTCATTTTTTACAAACGAAAAAAATCAGAATAAAACGCCAGTCGGCTGAGATTTTAATGCAAAAAGATCGCTGTTCTTCCCTCTTTTTCCCTGCCTGGCTAAGCGAGGTATACGGTAGAAATAACATTTCCTCGCTATACTTGCTCACTCCCTCAAAAAACACGCAAGGGGTACGCATGAAAATTTGGCCAATCCTTACCGGTATCGCGCTATCACTGGCGCTGGTTGCCTGCAAGTCGCCCTCGCCCCCCGCAGGGGTAAACCCTGTTGCCGATTTTGATGCCACGCGTTATCTGGGAAAATGGTATGAAATCGCGCGTTTGGAAAACCGTTTTGAGCGAGGGTTAGAACAGGTAACGGCAACCTATGGAAAACGCAGTGACGGGGGGCTACGCGTGCTGAATCAAGGCTACGATCCGCTAAAGAAACAGTGGAAATCGAGCGAAGGCAAAGCCTATTTCACCGGTAAAGCCACAACAGCAGCGCTCAAGGTTTCCTTTTTTGGTCCCTTTTATGGGGGATACAACGTCATTGCGCTGGATGACGATTACCAGTACGCGTTAGTCAGTGGGCCAAACCGCGATTATTTATGGTTACTGTCGCGCACACCGGAACTTCCGGCTGAAGTAAAACAGCGCTATTTGTCTATAGCGAAATCCCTGGGCTTTGCGGTGGATAATCTGGTTTGGGTTAATCAGCAGCCACAGCGCTAACTCTCACGGTGATGCATCAGCGAAGGCATAGGAGCCTCCTTCGCTGATGCCGGTGTCAGCTCACGCAGCGCTCACCGAGCCATGCCAGCCATTGCGCCCAATTCTGCGGGGCTTTGGTCGAAAGGGGGAGAACTGCACTTCCCGGTGACAGCAGCGCGACTTCCTCTCGCACCCGTTCAAGGCTGAACTCGGCAAAATAGGGTAATAAATCCACCTTGGTCACCAGCACCGCTTCCGCCTGACGGAACATCACCGGGTATTTCTCCGGTTTATCGTCCCCTTCCGGCACAGATAGCAGCACTACGTTATGGTGTTGACCGAGATCGAAACTGGCTGGGCACACCAGGTTGCCAACGTTTTCGATAAATAAAATGTCCACCGGTTCAGAACAGAGCGTTTGCCAAGCGGTGTTGACCATTTGCGCATCGAGATGGCAGGCCATTCCCGTGGTGATTTGCACGACCGGGATACCTTTGCGGCGCAGGCGTAAGGCATCATTTTCGGTTTCCAAATCCCCTTCTATCACCGCCACGTTCACACCGCGTGCCGTAAGTTTTTCGATGGTGACTTCCAGCAGTGAGGTCTTGCCGCTCCCCGGCGAGGACATCAGGTTGAACACCCGTGTGCCATGGGCGTCAAATTGTTGGCGGTTGAGCGCCGCCCGATCGTTGTTCTCTTGCAACAGGTTCTGCATCACCGCCAGCGTGCGCGGTTCAGCCGCGTTGAGTGGTTTTATCGCCCGGATGGTGCCGTTGGATAAGCGTAATTGACTGGCATGCGGGATATTGCAACCACAGTTATCACACATCGTGTCTTCCTCGCCTCGTCAACCGCGCAGTGATATCGGCTTGAGTTGCTGCGCCATTACGGTGAGTTTTTCACTCACCGCCGTCATCTGAGCAATAACATCGCGGCAGTGTTGCGCCAGTTCTTTTTGCCCTTCCGCGTCCAATGCATGCAGGTACTTTTCCATTTCTGCGATGTGTTCATCGTTATGCTCGATCCAATGCGGCACCAGCACATTGAGTTTCTTCATCAAGGGAATAGCCATCATGGGTGTTCTCCGTTTTGTTTTTCGACGCTACGCTGAACCAGCAGCACTTCGTTGCGCAGACTATCAATGTGTTGAATATCAAAACCGCTCAGCTCGCGCGGCGGCTCAAATAAAGCGGAAAGCGTAATTTTGTCCGGCGTAACCTGAATCGCCGCAATATCGTCCAGCGACACTTCGCGTCGATCGGCATACTGCAGTCGGACTCGCAGTTGGCACATGATCTAGGCTCCTTGGTACAGGGCGGCAAGACGCTGTTCGATCACGGCAAGTTCAGCCATAAAGGTGCCACCTAGATCGTAAGGCGCACTGCCGCTGAGGTCGGCATCACGAATGGTGTCGTTCAGTGACAGAAAACCCAGCAACGGTTCACCGTTCAGTGCCGACGCCAAAAAATCCTTGTCGGAGGGTTTGGCGATTTTACTGCCGACATAAACCACGTTATGAATGCCAATATCCGCGGCCAAGCCACCAATTTGGCGTGCGGTCTGAATGCTGCGTTGACCGGGCTCCACCACCACAATCAGCATATCTACCGCTTCCGCCGTGGAGCGCCCTAAATGCTCGATACCGGCTTCCATATCCATGATCACCACATCGTCCCGCTCCAGCAGCAGGTGGCTCATCAAACGGCGCAGTAACGTATGTTCAGGACACACACAGCCCGTACCACCGTGTTCGACCGTGCCCATCAGCAGCAGGCGCACACCAGCGTGCTGCACACAGTAGGCATCCGGCAGGTCGTCCACTTTGGGATTAAGGATAAACAGGCTGCCATACCCAGCACCGGCCCCCGTGCGTTCCATAGCCAGCGTTTTCATACGGGAAAACGGTTGCAGCAGCGCATAGCTTTCAGCCGGAATACCCAATGCAGAAGCCAGATTGGCATCCGGGTCAGCATCGATCGCCAGTACCGGTTTCCCCTGCGCCGCGTAGGATCGCGCCAGCAATCCTGCCAGCGTGGTTTTTCCCACGCCGCCTTTGCCCGCGATAGCTATTTTCATATCACCCTCATCAACGGATAGTGCCAGCCGCCTCACGGCGCTGGCTGTACCTCAGGCTAGATCCCCAGTGCGTGGCGTTTCTCTTTCATCACCGCGACCAGTTTCTCAGCGGCAAGCGCGGGATCGGTCTCCACCAGGAAATAGCCACCAAACAGATCCTTGGCCTGCGTGGTGATTAAGTCCGTCACTTGCTGTGAGCCGGTAACGTGCGGCACCACACCCAGGTGTGTCGGCAACCCTAGCGCCACGCTCCAACTGGCAATCGCGATGGCTTTTTCCGACATCGCCTCCGGTGCAGAGGCCACCAGCGGCAGATCGCTCAGATCGACATTCAGCTTTTCCGCCAACGCCGTCGCTAACATCACTGCACGGCTGTTGTCTACGCAGGACCCCATATGCAGCACCAACGGCAACGGCCCCTCCAACCCAGCAGCCACACCCACGGCAGTCAGCACCGCTTTCAAACTGTCGCCCGCCCAGCTTTCTGTTGCTTGTGAGTTCATCAATCCGTTCTTGGCAAACGCCCCCGCACCGCAACCGGTGGCCAGCATCAACACGTTGTTGCGCGCCAGAATTTTGGCGATGGTTTGGAAGCTATCATCCTGTTTGACGCGGGTCGTGTTGCAGCCAGCAAACAGCGCCACGCCGAGAATATTGCCGTTGGCAATGTTCTCTACTAACGGGGCTAAGGGATCGTCGGGGTTGAGCGCTGCCAGCGCATCCATCACCGCTTCGGTGCTGAAGCCAACCACCGCCGTTTGCTTGATATCGGGGATCTTGATACGTGTTGCATCGCGACGACCATAGGCATCGATGGCATACTGCACAATCTTGCGGGCGGTTTCCCGGGCATGTTCTTCGTGGAAGCTCACGTGGCGAGCCCCCGGAATTTTGTTCTCATCTGCCGTAGTGATGAATTCCGTGTGGTAGCACTCACTGATCGGCGATAACGACGGCATGATGCACTGCACATCCACCACCATGGCATCTAACGCGCCAGTGAAAATCGCCATTTCCTGCGACAGATAGTTGGTTGCCAGCGGAATACCGTGACGCATCATCACTTCGTTGCCGGTACAACAAATACCCACGATATTGATACCTTCGCTGGCTCCAGCATCGCGCGCGATGCTCTGCATTTCACCGGCCACATCGCAAATCACTTCGCTAAGCAACGGGTTATGGCCGTTCACCGCAATGTTGACCGCCTGCTTTTTGATAACACCAATATTGGCCTGCGTTACCACCGGCGTTGGTGTGCCAAACATCGCATCTGATAACTCTGTTGCTAATACCATGCCATCAAAATCAGACAGCGCGCCGCGAATACCGCCCAACACCAGATTGGTCGGGTCAGCGTCGCAGCCGATATGGGTGCGCGACATGATCTGCGCGACCGTAGCATCAATATTGTGCGGCAACACCCCCAGCTTACTGAGCAGTGATAGACGTTTAGCCGGCAGAGAGGCATTAAGCCAATGGCACGGTTTTTTGCTGTCTTGATTCTGGTAATCTTCCAGCGTTTTTGTCGCGACGTCGTAGGCGATCTCGCGCGTGGTGCGCCCCTCTACGTCGATAGCCAGACGTTTGGCGACCGCAGCCAACTTTTTCGGATCGCGAATCTGATAATCCGGCAATTCGCCCTTGCCGACGCGCTGCATTGCCAGCGCGATGTGTCGGCCGTGTTCCGAGTGACCGGCCGCCCCGGCGGCCATCATACGGATCAGGTTGCGCGCGACGATAGTGTCTTTGGTCGCGCCGCAAATGCCATACTGTGGACCGTCCCCAAAAGGGTCAACCCGACAGGGCCCTTTCCAGCAGATACGGCAACACAGCCCCAGGCTGCCAAAACCACACTGCGGTTGTTGCATCTGATGACGATCGAACACCGTGGCGATACCCTCGTGTTCCGCCACCGGACACAGGGCAATGGTGGCGGGATCGCTCGTTCTGGTTTTGATTTCCATTACCTTCCCCTTAATACCACATCGATATTTTTCTGAGAGTTCGCCAGCTCTTTCGCTCTGGCCTGAATCAGTGCCTGACGATAGGTTTGTATATCCACCAGACTGATGGCTTTGGTGGGACAAGCCTCAATGCAGGCGGTTTGGCTTTTTCCCTGCTCTGCACGCCAGGTGACGCACAGGTCACATTTTTGTGCCACCCCTTGATTAGTGACGCTGTAACCTTTTTGTTGCTCACTGCGTCGCACGGTAATCGAACCAAACGGACACACCATCACGCACAGTTTGCATCCCACACAGTTAGCTTCGTTAATCTGCACCTGCCCATTACTTTGACGGCAAGCGCCAGTAGGACACACCAGTGCGCACGGCGCGTTGTCACACTGACGACACTGCATCGGCAGATTGACATCGCCCGCGACGACCACCTTCATACGAGGATGCAGCGGCAGTTGTTGTTTCACCGCATCAAACAACCCGCTATCGCCTCCGTGGCTGACCGCGCAGGCCATCTCACAGCTATGGCAGCCAAGGCATCGCTGCGCATTGGCGTAAATCATGACATTTTCCTGTCTTTTCATTTCGTTACCCTCTACCTCAGGCATCAAAACTTTCAATGTAAAGCTCATCGCCCTGAATCAGCCGCACACGGCGGCTGTGACAACCTGAACATTGAAAATGGAATTTGATCACTTCAAAATCCTTACCGCACGCGTCACAGCGCGCGATAGCTGGCAATACTTCAATAATCAATTCAGCATCCTCAGCCAGCGTCCCGGCACTAAACGCGTTAAAGCAAAACGCCATCGACTGAGGCTCTACGGCACGCATTTTTCCAATTCTGAGCCGCACGCACGTGATGCGTGCCACCTGGTGGCGTTGCGCTTGCGCAAGCAGAATTTTCACCAGACTCTGCGTCAATGCCGCTTCGTGCATTGCTGCATCCTCCCCACGTTGCACTCAGTCAAGCTCATCCAACTCACTCAAGGCGATCAGCATCTCGGCGGCTTGCTGTTCATCCAGTCGCGCCATAGCAAACCCCACGTGAACCAGAACCCAGTCACCGACACAGTCCTCGGCAGCGTGCTGCGGACCAACCAGACACGCGATGCTGATGTCTCGCTTCACGCCCGCTACCGACACCACGGCAATCAGATTGGCGGCATCTTTAATCGCCAGAATTTGACCTGGAATACCCAGACACATCGCAATGCCTCCTTTGATTGCCTGAGAAACGCGTTGGGATAATAAAGAACACATCGTTTTATTGACTGAGATCATCTTTATTGCGATGAAATCAAATTCAACCATAAATAAATATTATTCCTTCTCATCCAAACGCAGCGTATTAATATTCATTCTCAGTTATAAAGTGATAACGATCATGTTTTATTTCTGAGAATGTTAATTTTTGATTAATAATATTCCGTCTGTGCATCATATTCCCAGCTTTGCCCGGAAATATCTGTCAGCCAGCCGACAGACAGTATGGGTAACATTGATTACATTCACTCCCGCCTATCCGCTCTCTACGTATTGTGAGGAATAAATGGGAGTATCACTGTTCGGCGCACCATTATTAGCCTGGTCTGGAACCTTATTATTATTGGTTGGCGAAATTGTGGCGTTATTGCATTTACGCAATCTCTCCAAACTGCTGTTGTTTTCCACGCTGGCAGAAGTGGGATATGTGCTGCTGGGATTTGGTTTGAACAATGCGTCCGGCGAAACCGGGGCGTTATTGCATTTAGGCTTGCAAGCGATTATGCGCTTGTTAACCATTATCAGCGCTGCCTACCTGATAAAGCGTAACGGTTCCAGTGCATTATCCGTTTTGGCTGGCAGCGGTTCGCGTATGCCTCTGGCCTCGTTGCTGTTTGGCTTTGGGTTATTTTCCGTGATGGGGCTATCACCGTTTAAAGGCTCATTCAGCAAATTTCTCATTTTATACGGTGCGATGGAGCAAGGTGAATGGGCTATCGCCGCCGTGGCGACAGTCGCGACAATGTTGGCCTCGATTTATTATATTATTGTCATTCAGCGCGTCTGTCTGGAGCGAGACGATAATGCGATTATCGCGCCCTTTCACGTTGCCACCTTATTTTCTCCGCGCTGGTTACTAATGCTGTTGCTGACCGCAATCACCATTGCCGTCAGTATTGCGCCAGAACCGTTATTACATCTCGCCGAGCATTATGCAAAACCCTCGACAACCGCAGCGGTGCCCAATTTCGAAACCCCCTGGCATTACTGGATAATATTACCCTATGTTGGCGGCTTTTTACTTTATGCCTTGGGGATGATTAACGCCCGATTACGTGATGGCATTGCCGTGATTATTGCACTAGCAACACTGTATGGCGTATGGCAAATGGATCCCAGCGACAGCCTGTCGCATTTATTCAGCGTTCTGTTCGCAGGCCTGATAACCGTAGTGGTGCTCTATTCCCTGGCCTATATGCGTGATGATAAACACGCCAATCGCTATTATTTCTTTCTGTTTTTAATGGCGGGATCGCTTATCGGCGTCACCACAGCGGGAGATTTTGGTAATTTCTATCTGTTCTGGGAATTGATGACCTGGAGCTCCTATTTTCTGGTGGTGCATGAACGTACGCCACAGGCACTCAAGGCCGGACGTAAATACTTTCTGATGTGCTGTACCGGTGCCTATATCATGCACTTCGGCATTCTGGTGTGTCACACCCAGTTTGGCAGCTTTGATATGGCGGCGATCGCCTCACAGGCTGCCCAGCTTACACCGGGATTCGCCACGTTGATTGGCCTCTGTTTTCTCATCGGGCTTGGGGTCAAAGCGGGTTTGTATCCGCTGCACGGCTGGCTGCCTGATGCCCACCCGGTAGCACCTTCGTCGATTTCTGCACTGATGTCGGGAGTGTTAACCAAAGCAGGCGTCTACGGATTGGCAAAGATCATGCTGGTGGTGCTGGGAACCAGCCTGACCGGACAGTGGCTCACCGTCGGTACACTGCCGGCCTTCGGATTGGCACTGAGCCTGTTGGGTTGCCTGACGGTTATCTATGGCGAAGTGAAGGCACTGCGTGAGCAAAACCTGAAACGCATTCTGGCATTCTCGACGCTGGCGCAGGTGGGGGAAATTCTCGCCATGCTCGGGCTGTTGACCAGTCTGAGCGTTGCCGGTGCCTTGTTTCACGTGATGAACCATGCCATTTTCAAAAACCTGCTGTTTCTGGCCGCCGGCGGATTGATTGCGCGCGCCGCGGGTAAACACCTGTCGGACTTGGCCGGACTCGGCAGAGTCATGCCCTTCACCGCGCTGTGCTTTGCCATCGGTGCGTTAGCCGTAATGGGGTTGCCCCCGTTCAGCGGTTTTTACAGCAAATTTCTGATGATCTACGCCGCCGTACATGCCAATGCAGTCGCCGTAGCGGTGTTGTTTCTGACAGGCAGCGTGTTGGGGGCAATCTATTACCTGCGTATCGTGCGCGTACTGTTCTTCGCCCGTTATCAGGGCGCGGGCGTAGAGGAAGCGCCGCTGGCGATGCGTATCGCCATGGGCCTGTTGGCGGCGCTGGTCATTCTGGGTGGCGTGTTCCCCGATTATGGGTTACAGCACTGGATACAACCTGCCGTTGAGCAGATGGCCGACTCGCAAGGTTGGCCTATCACGCCGCTGCCAACCCTCAATCTGGATTGGTCGCCCGCCGCGGCAACAGCGATTATCGGCGCACTGCTGACGTTTTTGCTGGGGAGACGAGCGCCGCAGCGTGCGGGTCTGCTGGCTGTCGGCGTCATGGCATTAACGCTGGGAGCCGTGCTGTGGGATGCGGGTCGCTACGATCTGCTCTCTTACTGGTTTGCCGCCTTGATTGCGGGCGTTGGCGTGCTTAATTTGTGTTATGCCATCGGCTATATGGCACACAGCCATAGCCAACACCGCTTTTTCTTCTTTTTTGTGTTTATGATCGGTGGCTTGCTGGGGATCACCGCCAGCAAGGATCTGTTCAACTTCTTCGCGTTCTGGGAAATCATGAGCAGTTGGACGCTCTATTTCGTGATTGTTCACGATGAGACCGAAGAGGCGTTGCAGGAAGGTTTCAAATACTTCATTTTCAATTTTGTCGGCGCTACCTGTATGTTCCTCGGTGTCGCCATCCTGTGCGCGCGCAGCGATGCTTTCAGTTTCGATGCGATTCTCGCTGCCGCACAACATATGCCGCTCCCCTGGCTGGGTGCAGGATTATTCCTTTTCCTGTCTGGATTGCTGATGAAATCAGCGCAACTGCCC
This sequence comes from Candidatus Symbiopectobacterium sp. NZEC135, assembly GCF_025962695.1. NCBI lineage: Bacteria > Pseudomonadati > Pseudomonadota > Gammaproteobacteria > Enterobacterales > Enterobacteriaceae > Symbiopectobacterium > Candidatus Symbiopectobacterium sp. NZEC135. Next base: position 26,841 of record NZ_JAGFPF010000013.1, read on the forward strand.
TGGCGCATTGACTACCAGATGCATCCCCCAACAGCCCCCACGCCGGTCAGCGGCTATATTTCTGCCGTGCTGTTAAAAAGCGGCATCTATGGCGTTCTCAAGCTGTTCGCACTGGGCGGTGCCGGGATGCTGTTTGTTCGATTCGGCTCGCTGGGTGATACCTCTGGGGTGATGTATGTCATCGCGCTGATCGCCACGGTTACTCTACTTTATGCTGGCGCCATGGCGCTCATCCAGAACGGCATCAAGCGCCTGTTGATCTACAGCACCGTAAGTCAGTTGGGCTATATCCTGCTCGGGCTGGCATTGGCAACGCCAGAAGGCATTGCCGGGGGGCTGATGCATCTGGTTAACCACCTGCTGCTCAAGGACATTCTGTTTCTGGCGGCGGGTTGCATCCTGGCCCAGGTGCACGTGGTGAGTCTCGATCAACTCGGCGGGCTGGGGCGCAAAATGCCAATCACCTTTGCCCTCTTTCTGTTCGCCGGGCTGTCGCTGTCGGGCATTCCACCGCTCAACGGCTTCGCCTCCAAATGGCTCATTTATCAGGCGGCATTCCAGAGTGGGCACTATCTGCTAGGACTTAGCGCCATGATGTCCAGCCTGTTTACGCTGGCCGCCGTGCTGAAATTCGCCCATGCCGCGTTTATGGGGCAACCCGCCGCGCATCTGGAAAACGTTACTGAAGCCCCGCGTTCCATGCTGTTTCCAATGGGCGTGTTAAGCGCGGCAGCGTTGGTTATCAGCCTGTTTCCGGGGGTGCTGCTGGTGCCCATCAGTCACCTGATGGCACAGGCTGGTCTCGGCCAGATAGCGGTCAGTTGGGACGGCGCACTCCCCGGCACCGCAGGCTGGCATCCACTGACCTTGTGGGTGTTGGTTGCGATAGTGGCAGGCTGCGGTGGCGTGTTCTACCGATTGAGCAACCGACAGTCACAGCACATTCATTTACATCAGGGCGGCGTCACCGATATTACCCCGGCCCAGGCGCATGTACCTGCCTCCGCGCTGTATCAGGCACCGGAACGTTTTATTCGCCTGGCCCTGCACGCTCAGAACAAGGAATAAGGTCATGATGACGACGATGTTTGCACCGCTGATGATTTTTCCGCTTGGGGCCGCCGCGCTGATTTTCAGCCTGTGGCTTAAAGGGGTCGATCGCATTCTGATTGCGCGTTTACAACGCCGTATTGGACCACCGATGCTGCAACCCTTTTTCGACATTATCAAGCTGATGCGTAAACAAACTCTGGTGCCGCACGGTGCACCGCGCGCGTTATTTCTGGCCCTGCCTGCCATTGGCGTCGGCAGCCTGTTGATCGCGATTACACTCATCCCGATCGCGCAGATCTACCAGCCTGCCATTGCATTCGGGGATCTGCTGGTCGTGCTGTATCTGCTCACCGTGCCCGCCGTGGTGCTGATGTTAGCCGGTTCCTGCTCAGGCTCAGTGTACGGCGCCATCGGTTTCTCCCGCGAAATGGCACTGGTGTTGGCCTACGAAGGGCCGTTGCTGCTGGCACTGGCGAGCGTGGCGCTGAAAACCGGGCTGGCGCAAGGCGGTTGGGTAACCTTTTCCTTGTCGGAGATTGTCGCCTATCAGCAGCAGCACGGCGCGTTTTTGTTCGATCCCTGGATGTGGCCTGCGCTGGCGGCCTATGTACTGTTTATGCCCGCCAACCTTGGTATTGCGCCGTTTGATATCCCGGAAGCGGAATCCGAAGTGCTTGAAGGCCCGATTCTGGAATACACCGGCCCCGCGCTGGCCCTCTTTCACCTGATGTCTGCCCTGAAAACGCTGGTCGTCGTGGCGCTGGGCATCACGCTGTTTTTCCCCAACGGCCCGGCGGGGTTCGCCGGTATTTTGGTATTTCTGGTGAAGTGCCTGATGGTCTCCTGCCTGTGCAAGACGTTATTGCGCGCCATGGTGGGGAGAATGCGTATCGATCAGGCATTCGTTTTTTATCTGAAGTGGCCTGAATTACTGGGCGTAATCGGCCTTATCAGCGTAATCGCTCAGGCATAGGAAAAGATGATGACGTTATTAACCGCTATCGCCACCCGCTCGCCCTGGCTGTACCGCATCAATGCGGGCTCCTGCAACGGCTGCGATGTCGAGCTGGCAACCACGGCCTGCATCCCGCGCTACGACGTGGAACGATTTGGCTGTCAGTACTGCGGCAGCCCAAAACATGCGGATATCGTGCTGATCACTGGCCCGCTAACCATGAAGGTCAAAGAGAAAGTGCTGCGAGTGTATCAGGAAATCCCAGAACCCAAGGTTACCGTCGCGATTGGCATTTGCCCCATTTCCGGCGGCGTATTTCGTGACAGTTATGCCATTGCCGGGCCCGCAGACAGCTATCTCCCCGTGGATGTTAACGTGCCGGGCTGCCCGCCGCGTCCACAGGCCATTATTGAAGGGATTGCCATGGCAATCGATATTTGGCGTCAACGCATTTAGGAACCCAGCATGAATTTTTTAAAAATCCTGATCCGTAATCTGCGCCAGGGGCCAGCCACCGACCCCTTCCCGTTTGGTGAAACCTTTACCCCCGACGCGCTGCGCGGCCGCATTGCTTTTGACGCAACCCGTTGCTCGGTATGCCGGATGTGCGAGCACGTGTGCGCAGGCGGCGCGATCCGCTTTGAGGAAACGCCACAGGGCGTCGAGTTTATCCTGTGGCACAACACCTGCACGTTTTGCGGATTGTGTGAACATTACTGCGTGCCCAAAGCCATTCATCTCACCAATGACTGGCATCTGGCGCACCGGCAGGAGGACAAATACCGCATGACGGAGGAAGGGGCAATGCCCTACCACACCTGCATCGGTTGCGGAGCGTCCTTTCTCGCACCGAGCGCGGCACTGCTGGACAACGTCTACCAGACACCGGGCAGCATCGATCCTGCGCTGAGTCTGCGTTGTCCCGACTGCCGCCGCACACGCGCCGCCGCCCAGCAAAACACGCCGGGCATCGACACGATTAGCGATCTCGGGATTGCCAACCGAACATTGCACCTTAACCTCTGCGAGAAGCCCCATGATTGACGACATCACTCAGGTAGAAAACCTGTTTAATCAACGGCTCACTTCCGGTTTCACCTTCGAAACGCGCATCAATAAATGGGGCGTCGTCAGCGCCTGGAGCCGTCTGGCTGACACAACACAATTGTTGCCCGCCGCGCTTGCCATTAAGCAGTTGGGCGGAAGGTTGCATACCATCAGTGCGTATCAGCGTCTGGCGGGAGAACCGTCCGAGATCCACGAGATTGCCTACCATTTTGACCTGGATGGCTCGACGCTGACCCTGACAGTGTTTCTCAATGAAGGCCAACGCGATGTGCCATCACTGACACCCGTGTTCTGCAACGCCGACTGGAATGAAAGAGAATTTATGGAATTGTACGATCTGAATGCGGTGGGTCACCCCAATCCCACCCGACTGTTTATTGATGAAAATATCGATGCCGCGGTACTGCAAAAATTCATTCCGTTCTCAGATATGGTCAACGCCGCCAGCACTAAGGCGCTGTGGGAAAAAATCATGCAGCAACGCGGAGAGAAATCATGACGCGCTATCAGATGCCGGTCGGCCCGCTACACGTGGCGTTGGAAGAACCGATGTATTTCAAACTCGATCTGGAAGGGGAAACCATCAAAGGGTTACACATTTCCGCCGGACATGTGCACCGGGGCATGGAGTATCTGGTGATGAAGCGTAACTTTTATCAGAATATCACCCTGACAGAACGTATCTGTTCGCTGTGCTCTAACAGCCACCCCACCACCTTTTGCATGGCGCTGGAAGAGATTGCCGGTATTGAGGTGCCACCGCGCGGTCACTATTTACGCGTGATTGCCGATGAAATTAAACGCGTGGCATCAAACCTGTTTAACGTCGGCATCATGGCGCACATCATCGGCTTTACGTCGCTGTTTATGCATGTGTTGGAAACGCGTGAAATTGTGCAAGATATCAAGGAGACGCTGTACGGCAATCGCATGGATCTCGGCGCCAACTGTATCGGCGGCGTGAAATATAATCTGGATGCTGAGCGCATCGCCTACCTGATAACACGGCTGGATGAAATAGAGCCAGCCGTGGCGGAAATTCACCAGATCTACAGCACCCATCGCAGCATACTGACCCGCACGCGCGGCGTCGGCGTTCTGCCTCAGAGCATCGCCCGCGAGTACGGACTGATCGGCCCGGTGGCGCGCGCGTCAGGCGTGGAATATGACGTTCGGGCCAAGACCCCCTACGCCATTTATCCCGAGCTGGATTTTGCCACCATGACGCGCCCCGATGGTGATGTGTGGTCGCGGGCGATGGTGCGACTGGATGAAGTACAAATGGCGATTACGCTTATCCGTCAGTGCCTGACGCAACTCCCTGATGGGCCCGTATCCATCGTGGGTATGCCGACAATCCCCGCAGGCGAAGCGGTTGCCAAAACCGAAGCACCGCGCGGTGAGCTGATTTACTATCTGCGTACCAATGGAAGCGATATGCCGGAACGTATGAAATGGCGCGTGCCGAGTTATCCGAACTGGGATGCGTTACATGTGATGATGCGAGACAACACCGTGGCCGACGTGGCGCTGATTGTGAACAGTATCGATCCGTGTATTTCCTGCACTGAACGTTAACACCGCCGGCCTGAACCGCAGGCCGGAAAACGGGCACCTGGCTTATTTTTTGTATTCTGCCAGCCGGGTAGACAACTGCTGCATATTGACAATGGCGTAGCGGTTTTTGGCGACACGAATAATATCGCCGTCTTTCATCATCACATTAAACAACGATGATGTGGTTTGTCGCGTGGCACCAATAATCAGTGAAATATTTTCCATGGTTAAATCACAATCGAACTCGATACCATTTTCTGTCATGTTACCGTTAGCGCGTCCCAGCGATAAAATAAACGCGATGAGTCGCGTTTTAGCATCATGAAAAATGATGCCTTCTATCACATCCCAGGAGCTTCCCAACATGTCACCTAATATTCCCGTCATCAACAACGCTATTTCTGGGTGATCCACAACTTGTTGACGAAACGCTTTGATAGGCGTCAATAAAATAACAGAATCCTTTACTGCTTCAATAACAGCGCGGGTATGGGTGCTAAATATATCGCCCTCTTCCAGATAATAGAGCGTGAACTCTCGCCCTTCATAAGAAAGAAAAACCCGCAGCCGCCCGGCAGAGACAATCAGCACGTCATCGCTAGCCTTATCAGGGCCACTGACCTGGCTTCCTTTTGGGCAGCGTTTGCTGCGAAATTGCTGCAAAATATGATTGTGTTGTTGCTGATTCAGTAACTCAATCAAATTTATCGCCGACACTCTCATTTTTGACCGCATCAAAAATGCCCTCATTGCATGAGTCGGGGAAATATATCCCGTATTGTTTATCACCTATTTTCATGCCAATGAGGTACAAATGCCATAACGCAGATCGAAAAAATAATGCATCGCGTAAAAATAATAATAAAGAATACGAGAAAGGCGATTTCTCGCCTTTCTCGTTGAACAACGGTTACAAGGTAAAGCGTGACACCACCTGTTCCAATTGAACAGATTGCTCTTCCATGGACTGTGCCGCCGCCGCGACCTGTTCGACCAACGCCGCATTTTGCTGCGTGGTGTTGTCCAACTGGTTGATGGCGACGTTGATCTGATCGATGCCTTTACTCTGCTCTTCGTTGGCTGAGCTGATTTCAGCAATCACACCGGTTACGCTGTTCACACCGCTCATCAACTCTTCCATGGTTGACCCCGCCTGACGTACCAAACTGCTACCTTGCTCAATATTGGAAACCGATTCCTCGATCAACGATTTAATTTCCTGTGCTGAGGTTGCACTACGTTGCGCCAGTGAACGCACTTCTCCCGCTACCACGGCAAAACCACGTCCATGCTCACCCGCCCGCGCCGCTTCTACCGCAGCATTTAGCGCCAGAATATTGGTCTGGAAGGCGATACCATCAATGACGCCGATGATCTCGACAATCTTATTGGATGACGCATTTATCCTGGTCATGGTGGAGACCACTTCATTCACCACCGATGCGCCTTTGTGCGCAATACCGGACGCATCTTCCGCGAGTTTGCTGGCGTGGCGTGCGTTGTCGGCCGTTTGCCGCACCGTTCCCGCCAGTTCTTCCACAGAAGCGGCAGTTTCGACAATCGATGATGACTGTTCTTCGGTACGCGAAGAGAGATCGGCATTACCACTGGCAATTTGGCGCGACGCGGAGGACATCGCCAGCGCGCTTTCTCCCACCTGCTGCATCAGTTCTTGCAGATAGGCGATAAAATCATTAAAGCTCTGCACGACTGCATTAAACTCAGGGTTTTTGCTGGCGGGCAACCGTTGCGTTAAATCAGCGCCACCGCTGGAGAGCGCCTGAATATTATGCTGTAACAACTTCAAGTTTTTCATGAAAATACGGAAGAAGCTGACCAGAACAATCAGCAACAGAAAGCACAACGCCCCCTGCACCACGGTGAGTTTTGTCAGTATGCTGCTGGTGTGGCGTGACAAATGGCTGGAAGGGATATCCGCCACCAGATACCACGGGCTACCGGCAATCGGCTGGACCAGCAGTGTATGCTCGCCATCAGCCCCGTCGTAGGTTCCATCGATGGCCGCGTTACCGGCACGCGACAGCAACGCCTGCAACGGTGACGCTGCCGGGGTCTTCAGATCCTTAAGATTGAGCAGCGCCGCGCTGCCCTGGCCTGGTTGACCGTTGCCAACCACTTTTCCATCCGCTTCCACAATCAGTACGTTACCTTCAACGGCAGTACTCATCTCATTAGCGAGCTTGTTGAAGAAGCCTAAGGTGACATCAATGGTGGCAACGCCCCAGGGTTTACCGTCGCGGAATATCGCCATGGCACAGTTGGTACGCGGTTGGGGGCTGGCGGCATCCTGATAGGCTTTGGCCCATGCGCATTGGCCCTGCGCCGCATTCATCCCATCTTTATACCAGGGTTGTTCCCAATATTTTTCTGACTCAGGCTGGTTCCACACCGTATTGACATGCAGTTGACCTGCCGCATCGCGCGCAAAAAAGGTGCTGAAGCGATCGCGCGCTGCGTCACGCACGCCCGGTAATGGCCAAATGCCCCCGCCAAACACGTTCAGATCGTTGTATTGGTTAACCAGATTAGGGAGCAACGTATCAATCTGCTCGCTGCTTAACACACTGACCAGTTCGGTGATGGTTTTTTGTTGCGCCTGAACCCGATTCATCTGTTCGGTGATCGCGCGCGCCTGACGGTCAACGGTAAGGCGGATGAGATTGCTTTCATTTTCAATCAACTGGGGAGAAACAAATTGGCGGATAACAACAAACGTGAGAATGAGTAGTAGTCCAAAAAAGCCGATAAGAAATAGGCTAAAGCGCGCTTGTGTGGTTTTTAAAACACCATGTTTATACATGCTACACGTCCATATTTTATAGGAAGGAACAACATATTTTTAACGACGTTATCAGGGAATTCTTTAATGGAACAGCCACGATTTTCAACGTTTGTCACAGAACCCAAAAATCAGCGCAATATACTGATATCGCTAATTATTTATGATTGATAATTTGAGGGCCGACATCAATTCATCCAACCTAGTGCTCACTCGTGGTAGCACCGGTTCCACTCAGCCCATTTTGTTCACAGCCCGTTCGGCCAGTTCGCGAACAGACAGGCCAGACAAAAGCTCATTGGCACTAAATTCAACCTGAAGTGTTCGTCTAATCTGCATCTGAAACTCCATGTACATCAAAGAATCAAGGCCAAATTGCGCCGTTGATTGATGAATATCCAGATCCTCAGTATCAGCGCCAAGCACTTGTTTAAGCAAATGAGCTAACACACCGGCAAGATAATGACTACGCTCCGCTTCAGGTAACGCAAGCAGACGTCTCTGATGCACATTACTTTTTTCATCGGCAAGGCCGTTATCCGCAATAAGCGCCTGAAACACGCCCTCATCGCTTCGCGTTCCGGTATAGTCAGCCAACGTCGCCCAGTCCATGTGAGCAAAGGCAAGTTGATGTATATCACCATTTACTGCACAGCGTAACAGTTCACCCAGCAACGATGTGGGAAGACACGTGATGCCCATTCTGGCAAGGTGTGACACCAAAGCAGCATTGTTGGCCACCATCCCCGTGTCATCAATCGCGCCCCAATTCACCGAAAGTATGGGTAGATTTTGCTGCTGCCTCAGTTCACTCAGCGCATCAAGTGCAGCATTAGCTGCCGCATAGCCCGCCTGTCCGGGATTACCAACGATAGCGGTAATGGATGAGAACAAGATAAACCAATCCAGTGCCTTGGTTTGAGTATATTGATGTAGATACACCGCGCCAGATAACTTCGCACCAAGGTTGTTTTGCAACTGTGATAACGTGAGCTTATCGCTGGCAGCATCCTCCAGGCTAGCAGCACAGTGTATAATCCCCTTGAGGGGTAAATGGTGGGCATCAATCGACATGAGTAGCTGGCGTACCTCGTGTTCCTTCGCCATATCGCACGCTTCTATACGAACGCGAACCCCGCTGTTGCGCCAATCAGAAACGCTCACTCGCTGCGCCGGTGGTAACATCCCCGTCAAACTGACAAGAATGATGTCACGCACCCCCTGTTCAACTAACCACGTGGCCATCGTAAACCCGAGCCCACGAACGCCTCCGGTCACCAAATAACTGGCCGTTTTATCAACCAGCTCCTTGGATTCGGCCCGGCGAACAGGCATTGTCTTACCCTGAAATTGCAAGACTGTGCGAGATACTTCAGCATCATCTACCGCATATCCCCGCGCTTGCACAACCTGTTCAGCAGAAAAAATCCGCGGCGGCAAAGCCCGAATCTCCCCAGCTGTCAGTGCAGTCAAAGCCAGAAGGGCCAATTGGCGAAACGCTGCGGGTCGCGTTTTTTGCATTGAACAGCAGTCAACAGAAAAAAACGACAGATTGCGTCCCCGGCAAAATTCACTGTCCACGGATAGCGGGGCCATCGCTGAACCGAATGCCACAAATACGCCAAAATCAGTCAATAATGGCATCAATCGCGCCCAATCCATACCGTCCGCCTGATGTAAAATAACATTGACCCCCTGCTCGCCTACCCACGCGAGAACATCGTTACGCCACAGCGGATCCGCGCAATCAAACACGGCATCCGCACCCTGAACGCGATAGGCTTGCATGCGCGCGCTACCGAGAGTCGCAACCAGCACGATGGCATTATCCGTTTTTGCTAAATCGATAGCGGCCTGAATGACACCGACGTCTTGCCCAACAATGAGCACCATATCACCTGCCGCCAATTGAACCCGCTGACGCAGACACGCCAATGCTGTCATGGTGTGCAACAAGACCGGATCGGTTGACACTGACAACCGTTGCGGCAAAGGAACAACCAGCGACTGTTTAACATTAAGCGTGACGTGTGAAACATAAGGCTGGTCTGGCAAGATAGCAGCCACATGATCGCCCATGCGGAACCCACTGCGATGCCCGGCACGCGTAACTATGCCGGTAATGTCGCCCACGGTTGCCTCGGCGTGATAACGTTCAGGTGAGACGGCCAGAGCAACAACCTGGATTTCAACGTCATCATCCTCAGGCAAGATTCGCATCTGAAGTGAATAATGTGGCGTCTCTTGATGCGTGAGCACCACACGTTGTACGTTATCATCCACAAAATCGACGATTGTCGGCTGACGTAACGCATTCGCAGCAACCCGAACCCACTGATGCTGATACAGATTCCCTTTTCGCTGGCAATATTCGCCCCGGCGCGGCAGAGATAATAGTCGCGAGAAACAGGCTTCATCGACTGTATCGAGATCAACCATGCGTAAATCCAACTGTGGCAGTTCATTTTGCAAAGTGCGTGCCATCCCCCAAAACGCAGACTGGGTATAGGACACAGGTGCAGACTGCCCGGGCCCTGCTGTGGCATTTACCGTGACCACTACCACAGGTTGAGGGGGAACTTGTTTTGCCCGCCAATGGATGAGTCGGGAAAACTGCAACAGTGCTTCTGCCAAGTTTTGGTGTGGTGTGTCTGGCGGAGAAATGATCGCACCGACAGAGTCCATTATCAGTGAGTCAACGGGGGGCCAAAAATGCCGCTGCACCATCCAACGATACTCGCCCGACCAGAGCTCTGGTATGGTTGAGGATTGCCATTGCCACTGATACAGCATGCCCTCTAACGGATCGCGACGAATCAGATTAACGGCATCACAGCGCAGCCCCAAGATTTCAAGAAGTATTGCGCCAGAATCATCAAACAGGGTGATATCCCCTTCAATGCAATGCTCCGCTACACAATGGCAACGAGCATGAACATGAAGATGACGCGCAGTATGCAGTGGGCGATAGAATAAGATCTGCCTCACGCGCGTTGGCAACCAGACCTTAGCCTCTGAGGTATCGGCAACCAGTGCCAAAAGAGCTTGAAATCCCGCATCCAGCACGGCTGGGTGCACCAGAAAATCTGCCAAATGCAGGCTATCAACAGGCTGAATATCTGCAATCGCTTCCCGCTGTCCGAGTATCACCCGTTGCACGAGCGTAAAGCTCGGTCCATATTCCAATCCCATATGCGCAAAACGCGCAGATAAATTGGCGGTATAAGGCCGAGTACATCGACGTCTCAGCGCGTCAATATCAACGCGACTGGCACGTAACGATCGGGCATGTTGGCAAGTTTGTCCACTAGCATGCTGTGTCCAGGGTGTCATAGCGCCAACGGTGCTGGAGAGACGCCAGTGCCCGGTCTCTTTCTGAAAGTCGAGCCGTAATCGCGTATCATCACGATCGGAAAGTGTGCACATCCGTTCAAAACGGACGTTTTCCAACACCACGGTATCGTTACCCATAACCTCAACGCTCGCCTGAAGCGCGGCTTGTATATAACCCGCAGCAGGAAAAACAGCGCTCCCTGCCACCTTGTGATGCCACAGCCAAGAAAAACGTTGGTTATCCAGCGTCTGCTCCCAGGCAGGCTGAGGTGAATCGAGCCGTTTACCCGGCAAGCGATACTGATTATCGGAACGTCTATCATTCAAAGATGCCGTGGATTCACTGTCGAACGCTGTGCGCTGCCAGGGATAATCAGGAAAGCGCAGCGTAGAACGGAACGACGTGGCGTATTGACGCTGCCAATCTACTGCAGCCCCAGCGCACCATAAGCGCTGAAACTGTTGCTGAAAACAGGTTTGTGCATCCATTTTGCGATGCTGGCTGAAAAATGCCTCACCGGCGACTTTTTTCAGATAGGGAGAAAGCACCGGGTGCCCCCCTATTTCGAGAAATAGCTTGTGCCCCTCGTTAACTAATAACTGCAATGCCGCATCAAACTGGACGGTATTGCGCATGTTCTCCCACCAATAAACCGCATCCAGCGCTTCGCTGTTAAGATAACCAGCACGCACCGTTGAACAAAACGGAATCGATTGGGGCTGTGGCAGCAACTGGCTAAACGCTTCAAGGGCCGGTCTGCGCAATACATCTAAATAATGGCTGTGATAGGGCGTGTGCACCGAGGCAAAACGTTGAAATATGCCTTCTTCTCGAAGTTGTCGTGCGATGGCTGTCAGTGACGCTTCATCACCTGACAACACCTTCGCCGTGTCGGTGTTCACGGCGGCAAGGTCCACTTTATCCTGCCACTGCATCAGGATCCGCTGTGTCGTTGACGCATCCATTTCAACCGCCAACAACCGCCCCTGACCTTCAATTTCGTGCTGTAGCTGGCTACGCGCGATGGCTAAGCGCATTGTATCTTCAAGACTCAGGATGCCTGCCGTATAGACCGCAGCCATTTCTCCTGCACTGTGACCGACCACCACAGCAGGAACAATACCTTGAGCGCGCCATAGCGCAACCAATGCAATCTGTATCGCCACAATTGCCACTTGTAATTCGGCATCGCTTGCACGCCCTTCATCATTACCCCATAAAAGCGCGTACAACGGGCAAGATTGGGGCTGCAAGACCTGAAACACCTTGTCACAGGCAGTAAATGCCTGACGAAACGCACGTTCATTCTCCCACAGCTCTCGCGCCATACCGCGATAACCCGACCCCATTCCAGAAAAAACAAACACCACACCGGGTTGCTCTGTTAATACACAGGAGGGAGCTGCGTTTTGCTCAGCCAGTTCACCCAGTTGTTCCACCAGTGCGGATTTATCGCTGGCGAGGATTAATGCCCGATAACGCAAGTGGTTACAACGTAAACGGGCAACCGCACAAAGTTCAGACACGTCAGCCGGGCTCTCATGAATAAAACGGGCATAATTCGCCGCCATGTCCCTCAATGCTGCCGGGGATTGGGCTGAAAGCGGAAAGGTATACGCCTGCTGTCTGTCAAGCGCTACAGCCATTGGCGGTGCAGTGTAACGCGACAAAATAGCGTGAGCATTAGTGCCCCCATAGCCAAAAGAATTCACTGCCGCGACAGTGAGTCGAGCCTTTTGGCAAACATTGACTAACGAGAGCCCTAACTGAGTAAAAGGAATATCTGGATTCGGGTGCTCACCGTGCAGATTTGCAGGTACAGTTTGGTGGTGCAGTACCAAGGCCGTTTTGATCAGCCCCGCCACACCTGCCGCCGCTTCAGTGTGTCCAATATTTGATTTCACCGCGCCAACCAACAGGGATTGTCCGCTCGCTTTACGTGCTAGCCCAATAACGTTACCTAGTGCCTCGCTTTCCGCACTGTCACCAGCGCGTGTGCCCGTACCGTGAGCCTCAACATAGTCGATCTGTTCAGGGGTAACGCCTGCACGACGTTGTACTGCGCGCATCAATGCTTGCTGCGCTCGCGTATTTGGCTGTGCGATTCCCGTCGTGTGACCATTATGGTTGACACCCGTGCCCAGCAAACACGCATAAATACGATCGCCCTCAGCCTGAGCACGTGACAACGGTTTTAGTACCACAATACCCGCGCCCTCGGCACGAACATAACCGTCTGCAGACTCGGCAAAGGCTTTACAACGCCCCTCCGGCGAAAGAAACTGTCCTTTACACATGGCGATACCATAGTCAGGAATCAGCATCGCATTAACGCCGCCGACCAGTGCAGTGTGACACTCACCATGAGCAATACTTTGCGCAGCCAAATGCAGCGCCACCAGTGATGATGAGCATGCCGTATCAAGGCTCATGCATGGACCGGATACATCCAGCCAATGCGCCAAGCGCGCAGAAAGGATTGTCATCGTCATGCCAGGTGCCGAGTGCGCATTAATAAGATGTCGGTTTGATTCACGCAGTTGAATAACAGTGCGATCGAGCGTGAACCCACCGATAAAAACCCCTACCGCTTGTTGGCGTAGTGATACCAACGGTAATCCGGCATCACACAGCGCTTCGTACGCCACCTCCATCAGTAACCGTTGCTGGGGATCCATCGATGCCGCTTCCCTCGGTGAGATAGCGAAGAAATCATTATCAAATTGATCAAGGCGCTGACGTATAAAACCGCCTTGGTTAACATACATTTTTCCAGGGACATCTTTATCTGGATGATAAAAGCGGCTGGCCTCCCAACGATCGGGCGGCACATCACCGATCGCATCCTCACTCTCACACAGCAGTTGCCAAAAATGCGCCAGATTATCCGCTGCACCGGGGAAGCGGCACGCCATACCAACAATCGCAATAGGTTCTGGGGATGCATTCATGATTGATGCCTTATGATGACAGGAAATGGGACTCAACAATGCCAGCGTGCGCCAACAAAAATCGGCTTATCAAACCTCGTTGATAAGCCGTAGATACCCTTAGTTATTTCTTTTTGAGGTTAATCGCACCCTTCGCACCAGGGTTACCGGCATGACCGTCAGCGCCCTTTTTCTCACCCGGATTGCCCGGGTTACCATCCTTAGCCCCATCGCCACCGCCGGTACCCGCTTTACCGCCTGCACCAACCTGTCCGCTGAGACCGGCTGCACCGCCCTGGGCGTTTTGGTTCACGGGTAGAATTTCACTGCCGTTTGTCGAACTGTAAATCACGGTCACCGTACTGGCATCTCCACCGTTCCCCCCGTTGCCGCCATTGCCGTTGATCCCACCATTCCCACCATTCCCACCATTTCCTCCGCTTTCATGGTAGGCGGCACAATCATCACTTTTCCCGCCGTTACCACCAGTGCCACCATCTCCGCCCGCGCCGCCGGTGCCGCCCAACCCACCGTTGCCCCCCCGGTTAAGCAACGAAATCGACGAGGCCAGATCATCGATCGTTAAGGTTACAATCGGCCCATCTCCGCCCTTTTTACCGTCAGTAGCCGAGCTACCTGGCTTACCGTCTTTGCCATCAGCGCCGGCTGTCCCCGGGTGATTTGTTGCAACGTTACAGTTACATTTGGCATTATCACCGTTGCCGCCACTGATACCGTTATCCGCTTTGCCCGGGCCGCTACCATTGTCGCCCGCCTTGCCGATAACGCTGATATCATAGGCCGTGCTTTGACTCCCACCTTGAACCTTCTCCAATCGGGAACACTGAAAATGGCAGGGCACGCTGATTTCGATGTAACCGCCGTCCTTCAGCGTAACCACACCGTAAACCGTAACAGAGGATGTAGAATTGATAATCAACGGTTTGCTGGCCGTTACAACGATGTTTTCTGCAACATAAGCACGATAGAGGAAGCTATTGCCGAAATTATCTTCCAACTTACCGAGATATGCCGCATTGTTCACGGGAGCCAACCCAGCAACATGCGCATGTAGCGTGCTCCGTTGCTCATGCTCACTCATGCTGTCCAGAGACTTGAGTTCAGGCGCAGCCAGCGCATTGTCTTGTGGGGCTGGAATATTAAATGCCGTTTTCAGTGCATCAATACTGTCAACGATCCGGCTGCGGATAAACGGCTTATTAGGGCTGTCAGGATCCAAGCCCAGCGCCTTAACACGACTACGCCAGTTTTCTTGCAATTCTGCCGGTAAATCTTTGAATGCTGTCATCGATAACTCCTTTGTGTCGTACGGATATATGAATGAATGCAGCTTGACTAACGGTAAGGCACCGGCACCCTATAGGTACACAAGGCCGTGATGACACGCCCGAAGGCTGTCACCACGGTGCCGGTTGTTGTGATGCAGATTAAAGTTGTCGCGCACCGGAGAGACGTGCCCACCATCGTAACGAATCAGGAGTGACGGCCCACAATGGCGGTTCGAGGCCAGCTGCGCGCACGACGGTTCGGGCCCACGTGGTACAACTGTTCGTTAAAATGTTATAGGTGCCATGGTTCTGGCCTATGCCCCCTAACATGATGGCGTTGGCTTGATTCGCCGCAGCCGTCGGAACGCGCAAAGCCGAACTATGACCAACAGGATTAAAATGAGGGAAGTCATAAACGTGAGTCTGTCCCGTTCCGCTAACCAGCAGCGAGGGCCCTCCGATACTGCCGGCCAGGTCGCCACGCAGATGTGACCATCCCAAATGCCCTCCGTTCTCAACACCGACAACAGTGTGATGTGGGAAGGGGCCCACGCTGGCAATACCAATTTCAGGATCGCCCGCGGCCGCAGAGCGTAGTAACCGCCCATTTTTGAAGCTCGACCAGCGGCCAATAACACCTGAAACGGCACCAAACAGTCCACCGAATCCGGCATTGGCCAATCCGCCTTCATTAAAATTGTGGCCGTTAATCACATTGGTAAGTCCGTTTGAGACATAACCATCAACGGCTCCTACCGCCGTTTCAGCGGCGATGGCCAACCCCGTTGACGACATTGAGGCTGTTGCCATACCAATACCGCCGGATATAGCACCAAAGGCAGCACCTATCCCCAACATGGCAGCCCATGAACCTGCATTGAAATCGGAGGTATGGCTAGCCCCGTACGCCGCGCTGCTGACGCCAGCACCCACCAGAGCGCCACCAACCACAGCGCCAGCAACCGCCGTTGTTGTTGCTGATAGCGTAATCCCCGCAATTTCGAGCGGTGCCGCTGCACCGGCTGTCGCAATGGTCAACACCGCGCCCACGACCACCAGTGCGATTCCTGCCAAAATGGCAAAGAATGAGCCCCATGAGAACTTACCGCTAGGGTCGATAAAATAAACAGGGTCATTACCCGCGTAGGTATAGGGGCTGGCAAACTCACCGGCTGGGTCAATGCTGTAAAAACGGCCAACATCCGTGTCATAAAAACGGACTTTAAAGTGGTAGAGCCCAAGCTCTATATCGAATTCCTGTCCCGTGAACAGGTAGTGTAGCGGCCGGCCTTTGGCTTCCCAGGCATTCCCCATCAAGCTACCAAACGGCTGGTAGTTGTATGCCGCAATGGCCTCTCCATCGCACAGCACCAGACGGGTCGACAGAGTATGATCGTTGAGAACAGTGTACGCGGAGCAACCGCGAAAAAAGGCCAACACGCCTTGCTTATCGCAGACATACTCGGTTTGTACACTCCCCCCTTGATCTTTCTCTATCTGGGCCAGTATCTGCCCATCGAGATCCAACAGGTAAAGCGTCTGATGGGCTCCGACTGTCTTCAACACTCGATGGCGACCACCGTCATACTGATAGCGCAGTGTCTTATCTGTCATCACCGTTAGCGCTTGCTGGTAGCGACGATCGTAGAGAATATTGGTAATCCCCCGCAGCGAAGCTCGATTCACATTGCCGTTAGCGTTATACCCCCACTCGCCTTGAATGCCACCCTCGGTATTCTTTAACTTGTTACTGCCGGGGACAAATTGATAATGCGTGTCCTCTGCACCCGATTCCAGTGCGGTAATGTTGTTGTTCGCATCGTAATCGAGGGGGCTATGTGTCCCAAGGCTGTACTTTTCTTGCGCACTATTATGGGCGACGGTCAGTCGGCCCAGCACGTCATAGGCGAACCGATACTGATAGTCGCTGATAAAATCGGCCTGAGCGATGGGGTGTTTGAACTGATTGTGCGTACTAGCAATTTTTCCAGCATAATAAGATGCTCCGTCATACCCCTCCGAGTAGGTGAGCGTCTCATTGAAATACGCATCGTCTATCTCCAACAGCCAGCCTGGGGAGTTGTAGCGATACGTGCGTTGCAGCATATCCTGTGTGCCGGGATGCCAGGTTTTCTCTCTTAGCGCACCATTTGCGTTATAGCGATAGCCAACCAGAGATGTGCCATTGCGCAGGATACCGTTAAGTTGCCCCGCCATGTTGTACTGATACTCAATACTTGACGGCCCCTCAGCATTCTCGGGGAAATGTACCTGAGTACGGTTGCCCAGGTTATCGTACGCGTAGCCGCTGCTGCGCGTACTGTCATCAAATGCAGGTACACGCAGCGTTTTTTGGCAGGTTCGCCCACGGCGGTCATAAATAAAGTGCTCTTCGACATCAGCCTGTTGCGATGTATCATCGTTTTTAGTGAGGATCGTAACGAGTTTACCAATGGCATTCGCATCGCTCCCATCACCATCATAGATCCGTTGCGTGCTCCATAGGCCTTCCGCAGGCAGCCAATCAGGTTCATCAGCATGGGCCCACTGGATGTCTTCCTGCCAGGAAACATTGCAGCACCCTTCCTCGGTGACCCGACCGAGCGCGTCATAGCGCCAGTAAAACAGATATTGTGCCAGCGCGCCGTTAGGATCCTGCATAAAGCGTGGACGATTGGCTTTGTCATAGACGTAACGATAGGACCCCGTACCGTCAGGTTCTTTTTTCTCGACCATTCGGCCCAAAAAGTCGTACGCCATGGTTTGAATAAAACGTTCTTTATTCATGACATCGCTATCGAAATAGTTTGGCAATTCGGTACGCACGCAATTTCCTGCCGGATCGAAATAATGGCGGGTCAACGCATAGTGCCCTACACCTGCATGAGGATCGCCTTCAATGGAAGCGATGATTCGTCCGGTTTTATCGGAATATTGCACTACCGAAAGTTTATCGGGATCGCAAACCACACTCAGCGGATATTCCCCAGCGGGTAAATCGGTGAGTAGCAAACCGTTTGCATTAGTGCCATAACGCGTGACTGTCACACGCTGGGTTTCCGAGTCGGTAATCGCATAACGCTTACCCGGTTTGCCCAGCAAATGAATACGCGACATGGGGGTTTTATCAAAGCAGGTACGGGTATAAGGGAAACCGTCGTCTTCAGGATAACATTGCGAAATTTCGCCGGTGATAACGCCCGTTACCCAATCAATCGACTCAACAAAGGCCGAACGATAACCCAGTAAACCGTCAGAAATAAGGGCTGAACGCGTGATGATAGCCTGGCGTCCCAGAGGGTCGAAGAGGGTCTGATTGACCACCGCCCCATCGTCCTGTTGACGCTGGGTTTGTACTGTTCGTTTCGCGTTATCGAGAAACGCGACGGAAGTCTGAGGAGCAAGCCCGAGGATCGCTGTACGCAAGGCAATTTTACCACCAGAAACCAAACGTGCATTACCATCAATACGGCTACGCAGGCGAACACGAAAAAGGCAGCGACCATCCACCAGGAAAAGCAACACCGAACCGAGTAACGATAACCACAGATCGCGACCATCCAATGTCGATTGTGCAAGGCTTGCCCGTACTTCACCGTTTTCCGTTACCTGCCATTGCCCCTTATCCCATTGCACAGACAACCCGTCACCGACATGAATGCCAATGGCATGCTCGACAGACTGCATCGGTTCGAGGATAAAACGGACTGAGAGACATCCCGCTTGTGCGCCGAGCGTAGATGCTAATGACGCAGGGGTATCCTCTCCATGCGTTAAAGCGCCATTGGCAGCCACCCAGTTCCCCGTAGCAGCCCAGTGCTCACGCCACTGTTCACCCTGACGGAAGTTATCAAAAGTCCCCCCGACGCGCAGGGCCTGAGACAATGTAGCATTCGGGGTTTCGCGATCGAAGGTGTCGCGGTCCATCCGCCAAAGCGATTCACCGCTCATGCTTTGCGGCGTATTATCGGTGCCAATGTCAGCAATCGCCCGGTACCAGCGATCGTACACCGTGCGCTGCACGTTCCCCAGCATATCCAGGGTCGCAATCCGGTGATTAAATCGCTCGTCATACACCGAGGCGCTAAATGTTGCCGCCCCCTGTAATGGTGCAATGGCAATATTATCAATCAGTAATGTCACCCCTGCTGTCGGGCAGGTTAACAGTATCTCCAGCGCAGTCAGGCGTCCCACAATCAAATCGCCGCCATGCACCGGCAGGTGAAAATACTGCCAGCGATCACCTTCACTTGGCAGCGTGTAAGAGCGCTCGCCAACGGTTTTTTCGGCGTGTCCAGTCAGCTTCACCGTAAGTGCCGCCGGTACCGCCCCCTTGCTATCCGTTTTCATCCACCCGCTGATAATCCACCCATCACAGCTGCTTTGTTGGGAGAAAGAGGCCGCCAACCCCACATTCACCCCGCTGCTATTAAGACGAAGGCTGCGTTCTCCGGTGTAGCTATCGTCATCACCAAGGTGCGATTCTAACGGGCTGTGATCGCTCATTTCCCACGGGGAAAATGTCTCATAGCGCTCAAAACCACAGTACCCTGATATCCCCTGTTGGTGCTGAGGCATAGAGAAAACGGCCACGGGGAAACGGTTATTTTTATCGTAAATAATGCGCTTCTGTATCCCCTCTAGGTCTACCGTTTCGGTGGGTAATCCATTCTCCGTCATTCCCTGTATCTGAGACACGTTCAACCAACCGACAGGAGGTTCGTTACCACCAGACTCATTTTCAAAATCAAATTGTTCAGTACCGGCCACCCCTTGCCAAACGTACTCTTTATGTGATGCCCACACCTGACTGGTTTCCCAGTTATTTTTGAAGGTATTTACGGATAACGCTGTGATCTTGTCTGCCGACTGATTGAAGGTTTGTTTCAATGCCCATGGTTGTAGCAGGTTAAGTGCTTTAATGGGGGGGTAAAACTCCCACGCATAGCGTGTCGTTTTCACTTTGACTTCTTCATGGCCGGAAGCATCGTAAGCTCGAGTGATACTCGAGGCTATTTGCCCCATGCCGTTGTAATCACTTTCCACCACACTGTCCACAGCATAGCGGACCTGAATATCACCGTTGTCTAGCACCAGCGTAAAGTGTCTGTCGATATCGTCCACCCGCCAAAAGCGGCCCACGGCAGTTGT
Source organism: Candidatus Symbiopectobacterium sp. NZEC135 (assembly GCF_025962695.1). NCBI lineage: Bacteria > Pseudomonadati > Pseudomonadota > Gammaproteobacteria > Enterobacterales > Enterobacteriaceae > Symbiopectobacterium > Candidatus Symbiopectobacterium sp. NZEC135. The sequence continues at coordinate 46,978 of NZ_JAGFPF010000013.1, forward strand.
CGATAACACGGCGTCCGCTGTCAGCGGGAAGCCAAACTGCGTAAAAGCGTCGCGAATATCCGCTGAAAGCGTGCCAGCATCCAATGCAGATGCCTGGAATCCCGGTAGTGTGAATGCCGCCAACCAGGCTGTTTCGACTTTCTTACGCAGCCGAATATAAACGCCGTATATATTCTCTCCTTCTGGCGTCTGGTCCCAGGCATAGAGATAATGCGTTGTCTTTGCGACAGGTAAACCATCGCCATCGTAAGAGAGTGCCTGATAGATTCGCCCATTAAATAAACTGAAGAACGTCTTCACATTGGTGAAGTCATCCGTATCAGGGTAATCCACCCCGGGCACATCAGGATTGAGTCCATTGAAGAAAATGCTTTCGGTATAACCGTCTTTCCCTTGAAGATCGTTCCTGTACGTTTTTGCTCGTACAAACTGCGCCACCAACCCGCGCGGATCGTACGTTGCCGTTTCCAAATCGTATTGGTAGAGGCTGGCGACAGATTGAAAACCAGTATCAACAACCGCACGACTAACAGAACGACTTACTTGCAAATCGGTCACTGACTGATTGATTACTCGGTGTAAGAGTAGCTCATCGGCACGTGCAAACGTCTCACTCTTATAGGTGATAAACGCTTCGCCACCTGCCAGATTGGTAAAAGCGCTCCCATTTGGCACATAAATTTTTTCGTTCAGCAGCATTGTCGGTTCCCCGACGATGGCACCATCCGCCAGAAACAGCACCCACGTGCTATTGTCATTGCGCAATTGATAGGCAATGTAAAACGGGCTGCGATTCTGAATAGTGACCGTATCTACGGCATCAGGTAGCGAATGGATAAGCTGCCAATCATTGTTGGCATCTTTTCCATATACACGGTTTTTAACAATACAAACGCTGCCACTGATACTTGGTGCTTCCGGCACATCCGTCGCACCACCACTGAAGGCTATCGGTCCATCACTCCACTGCCGCAGATAGGGATCAAAAACCCGAGAGGAAATAAATTCGGTATTGCCCGTTTTTGCAACTGCGATCGTCAGATCCGCACCATAGGCATAGCGATAGTCACTGCCCGCAGCAGGTGTCAGCGCCATGTTGGCGTTCCAGGTCTGTCCGCTGAAACGGAAAATATGTGCACCGTTACCAAAAACAGTCTCTGTGCTGACGCTATACCCTACGGGGTTACCCAGCGCTTTGTCTTGTTCGTAGCTGAATACATTGGCGGGGAGAAACTGATAATTTTTACGCCACTGCACCATCATAAAATCATATTTCGCCACGTCACCAGACACTTCTTTGATGTAAGTCGCAATGGCATAATCAGGCGCAATCGACCAAAATGAACTTTCAGTTGTGATGCTCCAATCAATCGTCACGTTAAACTGCTGCTGGTCGGCTGGCTGCCACAGACGCTGCTGATCGCCGTAGAAGGATCGAATAGTGAGGGACTGGCGCGGCGTGTCGTAGTATGCGGCGAGACAAATATTGTTAATGCCGCACAAGGCAACCTTGTCATAACGCTCTGTGTTTATAAGATTTTCTACCCAACGGCGCGACAAACCATCCCACTGTTGTACCCGCAGTTGTGTCGATCTCGGTGCTTGCATGGCAACAAAGTTATCACCGACACAGAGACTGATTTGGGTAAAATCGTGGTCCAGCAGCGCTTCTGTTGTTTCCCACTCACCGAAACGGTGGGCACTTTGTTTGAACATCATCACTCTGTAACGTCTTAGGTTTAGATCTTTAAACCAGACGACAAAGAAATCTCTTCCTACTCGTACGTTAAAGTCATCAATGTTCAGATTACTGATCGTATCACTCTGCCAGCCTTTCCAGGTTCCGCCCCAACTGTAGGCAGATAACAGTGCATGATTGCGGCCTGCGTTATACCAAGCCACAACGGTATAATCGCTCCCAGACCAGGTCATTGGCGTGTAATCCTGTCCAGGCGAGCGCAATACGGTACAGGTGGAAGAACTCGCCAGTTCCTGTAATGCGTATTCGTAAGACACAACGCCGCCATAAGGTCGAGTAATGCTTTTAATCGCACCAGGGTTGGCTGCGTGGGCATCATCCCAATAACTGAACGTCATTGGCGGTAACGCTGCATTATTGGCATTAAGTTGGTGAATAGCTGTCAAATACCTTTTCTTGAAATTATCATTTTCAGGTTGTTGACTGACATTCAAAAAATCATAATTGAACGTTGTGGTAAACAAGTGTTGCCGTTGTTCGTTACACACATCAATGTGAGTAAGATATTTTTCTTCATATTTAAACTGATAGGCATTATCTTCTGCAGGTGCAATATGGGGAAGTTGAATTTCAAACAATTCTTTTAACTGATAATGTAGCGTAATCGTTCGCCCTAACGAATCAGTGATTGTTTCAACCCGAGACGCGCGTGTATAGAATGCATCTTGGTTACTGCCAATTTGAATGTTTTCATTATTATACGTAAAGGAAACACATTCATTCCATGGACTCTCTATTTTCACCAAATTCCAGGCAACGGGAAAACGCTGCCCCGTCAAATCAGTTGTCGCCCCGATCCAATTATCCCAACAAACACCCCATTGAATACCGTGCAAACCAAAGGTATGGCGTTCACCGTTATCTTTAACTACTTGCCAATATTCATTTTCAGGGGTATCGCTATTGGGGAAATACCGAATATGCCAGAATGAGTACTCTCTCGACTGAAACGTGATAACAGGAGCGCCATTCTCAATAATAAAATTAGTACGATACAGTGGGATGGTCGCGCCATCCACCACAAGGTAGAAGGTATCATCCGTACTGGTTCCAGTATTTTTCGTATCTGCGACAATGCAATCAAATGGCATACTCCAACCCACACCGAGCACATCAGTCGGTGCACTTTGATTCCAACGCGTTATTTGATTGTAATTATTACTTTGATAGAAGGCTTTGACACCAAATTGAAAGCCATTATGACCATTTAATGAAATTATATTAACAGGGAAATTAACATCCCCTCTAAATAAATTCACACTGGAGTCCATATCTCCAATATTTCCGTCTTGCATTTGCAATCCGGTAATCAAGGGTTGTTCGCTGGCTTGCTGTGAGTTCATAAATGGTATCCTGAGTTTACCGGCAAAATCTCCCCCACCCCAAATAAATGGGCAGAGATTTATTAGGGTGTTTTTATTTAGTACGCTATTTATTTACTATACACAGATTTCTTTGCAACATATCAAAAGCAAGCCTTCTTCCTAACCTACGCTTCTGAACGAGGTATAAAAGAATTCTGCATCTTAATGTTCGTTTGCATTACATCCCAACAGGAATATAAAAGAGCCTATAGGAAAAGTAGTTCATCTTAGGGGAAAGTCCACACTATCAAAAAACATTCATACATAAAAACTAAAAAAACCGCATAACTTCATCAATACTGTTGATTTTTAAGCAATGTGGAAAATAAAATTAATGTTGTGTGAGAAATCACCCTGCAACATAATCATCATCTCCATTAAGTAGAGCCCTAATGGCATAAACGTCGTGGGTACCTGTTTTTGCAATCAGACTGAAACGTCATATGAATCAATGAATAATTTCACCCCTACGCATACAGCTCGGAACATACGGAGAGCATATTACCTTTGGTGATAGTGCCAGCCACACAGGGTTGGCATGCTCAGAAGGCTATCCTCGGCATGGTTCACATTGCACACCAGGTATATGCGCTGAAATGCTTAATACAAAATCCATCATTCGTTATGCTATTTTTATCCGTTCTTTGACACCAAATGTCCTGTTTATTGCCCTAGCCGCTCTGCCAACATGGCATTACACCCTCTAATGTCGTATCAAACATCTGGCAGGAACCACTCATTATGCACTATCGTCCGGTTTTAGACGCGCTTCGTCGCTTTGATCCGCCGCACGCGTTGCAAAACGCGAAAGGCCCATTAATCAATCTGGCACTGAATGAAAACAGCCTTGGCTATTCACCGTTGGTCGCGCGGGCACTTGGCGCAGCGCTGACATCCGCCTCGCGCTATCCCTCCACCTTCTGCGATGCGCTGCGAGAAAAGCTGGCGCATCATCACGATATTGACCCGCAGCGTCTGGTATTTGGCAGCGGCATTTTTGAGATCTTGTCGCTGATAAGCGCAGTCTTCGTCAGCGATGGGGATGAGGTGTTGATCCCCACGCCCTCTTTCGGCTGGTATAACCTGACCACGCGGTTGAACGGTGGCACGGTGGTTGCTGTGCCTTTAGCCGAACACGCCATTGACCTCAATGCGGTGCTGGAAGCTATCACGCCGCAGACGCGGTTGATCTGGCTGTGCAACCCGCACAACCCGATGGGAACGCTGGTTGCCACAGACGCATTACAGGCGTTTCTCGCTAACGTCCCCGCCGACGTTCCCGTCGTACTCGACGAAGCATACCGTGAATATGCCGTAGCATCGGATGTGCCCAATGGCATTGCGCTGGCACGCCAGCACGCCAATCTGATTGTGCTGCGTACCTTCTCCAAAGCCTACGGTTTGGCGGGTTTGCGAATTGGTTATGCGGTTGCCAGCGCTGAGACGGCCAGCCTGTTGCATAAAGTCAAAGTGCCGCCCAATGTGAACCATCTGGCCCAAATTGCCGCTAGCGCTGCACTGGACGACAGCGATTTTCTTGCACGCTCTGTCGCACTGGTGCGCGATGGATTGGCCGATTACTATGCCTGCTGTGAGGCGCTGGGATTTGACTATATTCCGAGTTTCGCCAATTTCCTGATGATTAACCTTGAGCGTGATGGCGATGAGGCCGCGAAAGTGTTTTTCGACGCAGGCATCGTGCTGCGCTCAGGCCGGGAAGTGGGCCTTCCCTCGTGGATTCGCGTAACGATCGGCACTGCCGATGAGAACCAACGGGTATTTGACATACTGCATCAATTGGCCGCGCAACGTCCGGCATGACAGGAAATAAAATGGAAATAATCAGAGTGGCAGAACCTTGGCAGCTCGCTGCCGTCCACTACCTCCGTATTCAAGTGGCGTTAAGCCTGGATATTACTATTTCCGGTGAGATCGACGAAAAACCGGGAGATAACTGCGACTATCTGCTGATCATGGACGGTGAAATACCCGTGGCTACCGGCCGCCTGCGTCATTATCACGGGCAGGCAAAATTCGAGCGGATAAGCGTTGCGGTGGGTTATCAGGGTAAAGGCATCGGCAGCCTGCTGATCCGTGAGATGGAAGCCTGGGCGGCAGAATTGGGGTTTACCCAGGTGCTCATCACCAGCAAATGGGACGTGCGACAGTTTTATCTGCAACTGGGCTATCAGACCGAAGGTGACATCATCAAGGGTGGGCTGTTTGCATTGATTCGTGTGACCAAAACGTTGAGTTGAAGACACGCTAACAAAGAAGGGCACCAACGGTGCCCTTTGTTTTTATGCCCAGTTACTCCGCTGTCGTTTTTATCTGCACTCGCGTCTGCCACAGAGCCAATACCAACCACACCGCTCCCGCACTGGCATAGGCCACCGGCGCAACATACATTGCTATGCCCAAGCTATAGCGATCGGACAACTGACCAACGAGTTCCGGGCCAATGACACCAGCAAGACCGGACGTCAGAACGATGGAATAGGCCATGGCGCTGTTACGCAACTGCGGTGGCACTGTCTCCACAATCAGCGTGGTCAAGGTTCCAGCGCTAAAACCAAAGGCAGCAATCCCCGCCGCAATCCCCACCTGCGCATGTGACAACGTCGGGCTACTATAGGCTAATGTAAATGCCAGCGCCGCCAGCAGTGAGGTACTGGCTAAAAATAGCGGAAATCCCCAACGATACTGACGCAATAACAGGCTGGAAAAATACCCGCCAATCAGCCCCATTGGCAATGTATACAGCAACACCTGTGCCAAAAAGCCTGAGGCCTGCGGATTGGTGAGTGCAAAAACGCGATGCAAATAAGCCGGTATCCAGATTTGCACTGACATAGCGATAAAAAACAGCAGCAAAGCAACCGTATGCAACACGTAGGCCGGATAACGGAACACCGCCAGACTGTCTCGTATCCCGGTTTTTTCGGGTGTGGTATTCGCCGTCTGTGCACTATCCATTGCGCCAATGGTCGGCTCTTTTACGCGCAGCAACAGCAACACCAGCACAATACCCGGCAAACCTGCGACAAAAAACGCCGTGCGCCAGCCATACTCACTGGCGAGCAGACTACCCAACGCAAGCGCAGCAGCAGTGCCAATTTTATTTCTCAACATGTATAACGAAAACACCACGTTGCGCCAGCGTGGACGGTAAAGATCGGCCAACCAGCCCGGCGCTACCGTGTTATAGGCCGCCTCACTGAAACCGGTGAGAACGCGCCACAACAGCAAGCCGATAAACCCGGTGGCGAGCCCCGTCGACAACGAGGCCACGCTCCACACCGTCGCGCCGATCAATAACACCGTTTTACGGTTAAAGCGGTTTGCCAACGTGCCCATAATCGGCGCACCAATGATACCGGCCAGGGTGAACATGGAGGAGAAACGCCCCATTTGCTCATCGCTGAAACCAAACTCCGCTTTGATGGGCGTCAACAGGGAGGAAATAATGGCGGAGTCCAACACACACACCACGCCCAACATCCAGATAAACGCCAGCGACAGATGGCTGTTTTGCTGCCAACCGGATGCTGCAGGCAACGCCTGATAATACGAGTCACTCAGTAATTCTTTTTGCGATACCGCCATGGCAATGCCCTCACCAATACTATTTTCAATAATCCATCGGTCGTTATCGCTATTGTTTAATAACCGGTACTGACGGCAAAAGGACAATCCGTGCCACAGATAGATAAAAACAGACTTTCGTTAGCTGTTTTATTGCATTGCTATTGAGGGGATATCCTGATTACATTTTTAGTCATGATGACATCACCACAAAGCACCAGGTGAAAAATGGAATCGCAACGCGCGGATACGCTGTCTTTAAACAGCAGAAACCCTGTCCCGACAAACCAGCCGCTCGGGACCAATGACCGATTTTTTACATTATTTCAAATATCAGGCTTATTACTTTCCTCAGCCAATACATCTATTTTCACCGACGTATTACAGCAACATGTTAATATTGAACCAACCCGACGAGATTGGTCATCCGCCACCATTTCTTATCAGGAACTGCGTTATATTTTTGAGCGTCTTTGGTTAGGGAAAAATAAAGACAGGAGCGCATGTTTATTCAACCATGCAGCGCAGATTACTTACACCAGCTTTGGTGCGATCAGCCTAGCTGCAATGACACAGAACAATGCTGAAGAAAGCATTCGTTTTTGCGCCAAACATTTCCAAACGCCGTGGAGTGCGGTGCCAGAAGCCAACCGTAATGGAGGGCTCAGTCTGCTGCATATTCCCCGATTTTACGATCCTGAGCTGCGCGCGACGCTTGAACACTTTCACTTTGTGAACTGTTTTGCGGTGTCCCGCTCCCACACGCCGGGCATCCCTATTGCTGACAGCGTGCGCTTTACCCGCTCCTGCGGCATTGCCAAATCCACGCTTGAGCACTATTTCGGCTGCCCGGTGTTCTTTGATGAAGGCATCGCACAGATCGATTTTTCGCGCCAGTGGCTTAACCGCCCCATTCCTGCATTGAACAGTACTTTGCGCACACAGGCCGAACGGCTGGCAGCAACCGTCGCGGGCCGTCTGCGGGATAAACACAGCTTACTGGAGTTTTTGCGTGCACATCTGGACACCATTCATTCTGCCGACGACATGGCGCAACGGCTTAGCATCAGCCGCCGCACGCTGGCTCGTGTCCTCGATCAGCAAGGAGCCAGTTATTCCATTTTGTCGCGTGAAGTACGACTCACCGAAGCTCGTCGCCTGCTGCGCAGCGGAGTAACCACACCTGATATCGCCGAACGATTAGGGTTCTCGGACGAACGCAGCTTCCGGCGCGCCTTTAAATCCTGGTGCGGCAGCAGTCCATCCGACTACCGCAGTGGTCAGGAACAGTTTTTACATTCATTAAAATGATCGCCAGTGCCCCTGGTTAGGAGTTGTTATGTCTACCGTGCTATACCCAGAAAAAACCGTCGAACAAACCGATGATGGCGGGTTTCGCCGCCAAAGTAACGCGTTCACCACCCGTTTCGGCCCAGGAAGTCATCAGTTGCCGGTCGAAGCGGGCCGCTATCGTCTGATCGTCAGCGCTGGCTGCGGCTGGTCACGACGCGTCCTTATTTTACGTCGCCTGTTGGGGCTGGAAGCAGCGATTTCCGTGGGATACGTATCCCATCGCGATAGCGACGGCTGGCTGTTTGCGGGTCAGCCTGACGGCGTTGATGCAGTGCTCGGCGTGAAGCGACTCAACGATCTCTATCGACGCACTATTCCTGATTACACCGGGCGCGGCACTGTACCCACGCTGGTCGATGTGAAAACCGGGAAGGTGGTCAACAACGACTACCATACCCTTCCCTACGATCTCGAAACGGCGTGGGCACCGTTGCACAGCGCAACTGCACCGGATCTTTACCCCACCGCGTTGCGCCCCGCCATCGATCTGCTTAATCAGCAGATCTTTGACGATGTCAACAATGGGCCTTACAAAATTCTGTTTGCCAACTCCCTGTTGGCCGCGCGCGTCGCTAAAAATATCTTTGAAGCGCGACTGGCGGATTACGACCACCGTCTGACGACCCGGCGCTACCTGTTTGGGGCGCAGATTACCGATTCCGATGTGCGTTTATTCCAAACGTTGCTGTCCTATGATCGGGGATACCGCCCCAGTCTGCCTCCCGAGCTGGGCACCGCGTTCGCCATCAGCGATTTCCCACACCTGTGGGCCTATGCGCGCGATTTGTTCGCTACGCCGGGCTTTGCCGATGATGCCGATAAGGTCGCTACCGGTTTATTACCACAGGCCGACGGCACCTATCGCTACGGTTTTGGCAGCGATCGCATTGCAAGCGTTACCGACGATGCGGCGTTGGCGCGCTGGCAAGCGCCCCACCAACGTGATGCGTTGAGTGGCTCACCATTGGCCTCCGGGCCCGGCGGTGCGGGCACGGAGCGCTATTGGTCCTGGCTTGAGAGAACGGGCGTGGTGAATTCAACAAACGTATAGGTATTCAATGGCCGCCAAGCCTGGCATAGTAAAGGTCACAGATAACACCTTGAATTATTTGCCGGGAAATCGCTTATGGCGGCCATAAATCGCTGGACGCGGGAACAACTGCTGGTGGCTTTTACGCTCTACAGCCAGATCCCTTTTGGAAAATTGCATGCGCTCAATCCTGATATTATCCATTATGCTGGCCTGATTGGCCGCACACCGTCGGCACTGGCGATGAAGCTGGTGAACATTGCCAGCCTAGACCCTTTTATTATCGAATCAGGGCGTCGCGGCCTGACGGGCGCATCAAAAGCGGATCGTGAATTGTGGCAGGAAATGGATCTGGATAGTGACGCGTTCGAACGACACTGCCAATCCGCGATGGCCACGCTGGAGAAACCACTGACGGCGTTGCAAGACACTCCCACAGCGGATTTCAGCGGCAAAGAAAAAACCACTATCGTCAAAGCGCGTGTCGGACAGCAATTGTTTCGCAAAAGGGTGTTGGACGCCTACGAAAACCGTTGTTGCTTAACCGGTCTGGAAGAACCGATGCTGCTGGTCGCCAGTCACATCCGTCCCTGGAATAACGCGGTTGAACATCGCCTTAATCCGAGTAACGGTTTATGCCTTTCGAGCTTGCATGACAAAGCCTTCGATCGCGGGTTGATAACCTTTAACGAGCATCTCGAATTGGTGCTTTCCCCACGAATCAAGCAGCTAAAAAGTGCAGTAAGTGAAGACAGTTTCGCTAAATATGAAGGACACACGCTAAGACCGCCCATTGCTTTCCCGCCCGATGTCAACCAGCTCGCGTACCATCGCACGCATATCTTTATCACTACGCACTAAGTCACGTTAAACACGCCCCCTAACGCGGGTTATCAGGGAGCGATATGTGTTGCCTAAATCTGGTATTCGGGTTCTAACCGCCGGTAGTAGCGGGCCAGAAAGGCTTTGGTGCGCTCATGTTTCGGATTATCAAACACCTGCTGCGCACTGCCATCCTCAATGATGCGTCCCTTTTCCAAAAAAAGTACTCGATTGGCCACCTGACGCACAAAATCCATCTCGTGGGACACAATGATCATGGTATTGCCCTCCAGCGCTGCCTGTTTAATCACATCCAGAACCTCTGTCACCAATTCGGGATCCAGTGCCGATGTCGGCTCATCCAGTAACAAAATTTGCGGCTCCATCGCCAACGCACGCGCTATTCCCACCCGCTGCTGCTGCCCACCGGACAAGTGGCGTGGATAATAATCAGCACGTTCAGCCAGACCGACCTTTTTTAATTGGGCTATCGCCACCTTCTTTGCTTTCTCTTTCGGGTATTTTTTGACGATGGTTAACCCTTCCATCACATTTTCCAGCGCCGTTTTTTGCTGAAACAAGCTGAATTGCTGGAACACCATCGCGGTACTTTGCCGCAAACGAACCAGTTCACGGCGAGACAAGGTTGCAAGATTGAAAACCTCGCCCGCGATGGTCACTTCGCCCTGTTCTGGCTGTTCAAGGCGGTTGATACAGCGCAGCAAGGTTGATTTCCCTGCACCTGAGGAACCGATAATCGCCATCACGTCCCCTTTCGCCAGATGGAACGAGATATCATTCAGGATGATATCGCTCTGAAAGGTTTTCGATAAATGTTTAATGTTTATCACTGGCTATCGCTTCCTTATTTATCCGTGGTCGCTCAGGTATCCGAATTCGGGCTTCAACCACGTTTATCAGCGCTTCAATAATAATGGTGAGTGCCCAGTAAATCAGCGCCAGTGAGACATACACCTCGAAATAGCGATAGTTGCTGCTCGCCAGGATCTTGCCGCGCGCGGTTAACTCAATCACCGAACAGACAAAGGCTAATGAGGTCCCCTTCAATAAACCAATCAAGGCATTGCCTAACGTGGGCAATGCGACCACAAAGGCTTCGGGGATCGTCACGCGCCTCAACACCTGAAGTGGCGTCATACCCAACGATTGCGCTGCTTCGATCTGCTTTTTATCCACCGATAATAGCGCCGCCCGGATACTTTCTGAGTTATACGCCGCTTCATTGAGGGAAAAGGCCAATAGCACAAACAGCAGCGAGGGAATATCATTAACGCTGTAATCAGTCTGGTTGTAATAATTGTAATATTTTAACAGAATCGGTATGCCGTAATAGGTCAGGTAGAGCTGAACGATCAGCGGCGTGCCACGAATAAAAGAGACAAACACGCCCGCACCGGAATTAAGCAACCAGACACGTTTGATTCTGATTACTGCAATTGCAAACCCCAGAATAACACCGGCGATCATCGAAAACGCGGTGATCAACAGCGTTACCGGTAAATACTCCAGCAACGCCGGGATCTGCGTAAAAACCAATTTTATGTCAAAAATAGTAGGCATTCAGCGCAGACCTTATTTTATTTTGGTGCGTAGTCGCCGTGGAAATATTTCTGGCTGATCGCTGTTATCGTGCCATCCGCGATCAGTTTTTGAAGCTGCGCATTGATGTCATTCGCCAGCGTTTCGCCCTTCGCGCCTTTGGCGATCAGGAAATAGCTGTAGGGTGCACCGATAAGTCCGCTTTCTTCTTTGCTAAGCGGTATCACCTTCAGTTTCAACTGATACTCAGCGATGTACTGCTCCAGCATCGATTTATCAATCAACTGAAAGTCAGCTGTACCACTCTCCACATTTTGTAATACGGGTAACAGTTCCGCTTCGGTGTACTTCAGCTTGACCGGATTCTCTTTGTGTTGCTGGTTATACTTTTCCAACGCGGTGGTGAAGTTGATCCCCGGATTAACTTCCGTGGATTTCCCCAGCAGATCCTTCAGGGAATGAATACTGTCATTTTTTTCGCTGATGGCAATCACAAACTGGTTTTCAAATATCGGCTGGGTAAAAATATATTTTTCTTTGCGCTGTTTGTTTTCAGCGAAGTTATTTGCGCCGACCTGAAAGCGATCGGAATCCAGCCCGGCCAGTATTGAGGGGAATTCAGTGGTAGTAAATGAGACCTTATATTGCGGCAGATGGCTGAACACCGCTCTGGCAAGATCAATATCATAGCCCACCAGTTGATTATCCTTATCAAAATAGGTAAAGGGCCGCGGGCCAGCCGAGGTGGCGATAACGATATTGACCGGTTTATCCGCCGTAGCCGCATTGGCAGGCTCAATGCCATAAAAACCGCCGATAGCCACACCGGCACCCAATAAAAAGAACGATGCAATCGCGTGCTTGGTCATCTGTAAATTCATAGTGATTATCCTGATGGTAAGAAATATGTTGTTATTTTGCGCCCACTCTCATGCGCTATGTTAGTGTTACAACGCGGCTCGCTGATGTGGAAAGTGCCAGAGTGAGACATCAGGCCCTTTTGCCAATACCGTGCCGATGCTTATTCTCAAAGGAGAATAAAACTGTACTTGAAATATTTTTTCGAATTATGCGCGTATCGATAGGCAAAGTTAAATGCAGAAAACAGATATGTTTAGCAAAAAAAAACCTGCGACAACCTTTGTTATCGCAGGTGAATGAAAAGGTTAATTCGGGGTTATTAGAACATCCACTGGAGGCCTAAGGTATATTGCGTTTGAGCGCCGTCATCATGGGCAAAACGGCTGCCCACTTCGGTGTAGACGTTTAGGTGTTTTGCCGTCACCCACTGCAAACCTAACGTGGCACGACCAAAATGTTTATCCGGTGATGCCACCTGCACGCTACGCGCTCCGCCACCATCGCGCGCATGAACGGTAAAACGGTCATTTAATCCATCAGCCAACTCATTGACCCAACTGACTGACGCATAAGGGTGCAGTGAGAATGTAGGATTGAATTCGATATTACCGCGCACACGCCAGCCAAGACGCGCTTCCAGCGAGTTCAGGTTCTGTTTTTCATAGCGAACGGCCGTGCGTAACGATTCCCGGTCATCAAAGCCGTTAATGCGATAATGGGTATAATCCATTTCTACCAACGGGCCCGTGCGCCATGCACCCAGTGAGAAATCATAACCGCTCATCAGACGCGTGCTGACAAACTGGGCTTCTGTTTCACCGCTCAGCGTATTATCCAACAGCACCGGGCCACCCGCAGACTGAATGTGCACATCACGACGGGTATCGATTGAAGCGCGCCCGCCTGAAATATCCCCCGCCGCCCACAGCGGCCCACCGTCATGCCACAGCGAGTAGAGCCCAACTTGCCAGGTGTCACTTTTCAGGTGCCCATCGCGCTCCAACTCATCAGTATTGCGCATAACGCTTAGGCTACCGCCCACAGTGACACTGTCACTCAGTGTATAATCCAGCAGTGCATAGGCCATGACCGCACGCGCATTTTTTTGTGGAGCCAGATCGAACCCGGAAGATGGCAGTTGCTGCCCTTCAATCCCGACGGCGCCATCCAGCGATCCTGGTCGACGGGGCAAATCCTGGAGCATCAACCAGCGCTGGCTGTGAAGATCCGCCAACGACTGATGTTGGCGTTTCACACTGTCTTCCATGGCACGCTGCATAGTGGCCGCCGAAATCGCAGAATGCAGACGGTCGGTATCAGAGATTTCCAGCAGCAAGCGTGAGATCAGGCGAGAAACGTCGCTCAGGCGCTGTGCCACGCGATCGGGTCCTAGCGCATCGGTCAGGACTGTTTCGTTGTCTAGGGCGGGGTTATGCCAGGTTGCGCCCCCCGGAATGGCAGGATTAGTGGTCTGCTCATAACCATCTAAATCACCGATCTCCCAGTTGGTCGCCTCCATATACAGCACCGGGATGTTAAAGGCATTGTTGAAACTGTCACCATCGCTGCAACAGCCGGTACCGGCTGGATACTCACTATTAAGACCCGGGTTGGTAAACAGTTCGATGCCAAGCTCTTTGGCGATTCGAAAGGTGTGTTCGCGCAAACTGGTCAGCGCAGGGTTTGCTACGCTATTTTCACCCGCATGGGCATAGAGCATATCGCCGGTGATCATGCTGTCCATGTTGATCATCGCCTTGAGATTGCCGTCATAGCCTTCGGTTCGCAATGCATTGACCAATGCCTGCGAGCCACGCAGCCCCTCTTCTTCCGCACCAAAAGCGGCAAATACCAGGGTTTTCTCTGTTTGCACGCCGCTGAAATTACGTGCAATTTCGGTCAGAATAGCAGCACCAGATGCATTGTCGTCGAGCCCTTGTAGCGTCGGACGATTGAAGTAAGTGTCAAAATGCGCGCCGGTGATGATGTAATCGCTGCTTAACCCTTGGTTGTAAACCAGCACATTCTGCGATGCACGTGAGGTGCCCCCAGCCGTCCAGGTAAAGTCCTGCCTGACGGCGGTATATCCTGAGGACAGCATACGCTGCTCCATCCAATCCGCAGCGCCGGCAAAATTATCGGTACCGCGATAGCGTCCAGGGTAATCATGGATCAGACGATCCACGGTCACCTGTGCATAATCGCCATAGTCCACCGCCCATGCGGAAGAAGAAAGACACGCCAATCCCACAGCCACTGCTATTTTTTTTATCATATACTGCTACCTCTTGTTATTTTTGCCGGTGTAACAGTTTCCAGCGTAAGGGTTTATGCAGTTTTTTGTTAATACGTTAATAATATGAAACATTAGGAAACAATCAGCCTGAATGCGGGGTTAGTGACGCTCCATATCCTCAATAGAGACTGAACCATCTGCACCACACTGTTTGCGTTCCGCTAACCAGCACCCCATCTGGTCGGGAGCCATCGGTTTGGCAAACAGGTAACCTTGCGCCACCGGATAACCCTGCTCGCGCAGAAAGCGATTTTGCGCCGGTGTTTCAATACCCTCAGCCACCACGGTCAAGGACAGGCTACTGCCGATCCCTAAAATGGCGCTACTCAACGCCCGCGCAGCTTCATCCGCCTCTAAATCGGCGACAAAGCTGCGATCCAGTTTCAGCTCGGTTACCGGCAAACGGCGCAGATAGCTGAGACTGGAATAGCCGGTGCCGAAATCATCCATCGACAGACGCACCCCCTGCTCACTCACTTCAGTGATGGTTTTCATGGTGTTGGGGTTGGTATCAAGTAGAACGCTCTCGGTAAGCTCGAGGGTTAAATGCTCCGGTGACAACGCATGACTGGCGAGTGTAGACGCAATCATGCGTGGCAAATCGAGATTGTGGAAACTGGTAGGTGACAAGTTAACGGAAACCGAGGGCACTGGCAGTCCTTCATCACGCCAGGCGGCCAGTTGGCAGCAGGCTTCCCGCAGCGCCCAGCGACCCAAATCGGCGATCAATCCACAATCTTCTGCCAGCGGAATAAAGCGCGTCGGCGGAATACTGCCAAGTTCCGGGTGCGTCCAGCGCGCCAGCGCTTCCACACCGTACAGTTTCCCGGTTGCCAGCTCAATTTGTGGTTGGTAGTGCAAAGAGAGCTGATTGAGTTTCAATGCCTGACGCAGTGCGGTTTCCAACACAAGACGCTCTTGCGCTAGTTGATTCATTTCATTGCTGTAGAAACGGGATTGCCCGCGCCCGCCACTTTTGGCCTGATACATCGCCATATCGGCGCGATGCAGTAGCGTATCCAAATCCCGGCCATCAGCCGGAAACATGGCGATCCCAACGCTTGCGGATATCGACACGCTGGTACCCAGCAGCACCATGGGTTCTGCCAATATTGACTGGATTTGCTCGACGCTATCACCCACCTGGGCCATACCGCATCCAGGCAAAATCACTACAAACTCGTCACCGGAAAGTCGCCCGGCAATGTCCACTGCCCGCAACTCATGGCGCAAGCGAGCGGCTACTTGTCGCAACAATTCATCCCCTGCGGGATGTCCGAGCGAATCGTTGATTTTTTTGAAGCGATCGAGATCGATAAACAAAAACGCCATCTCGTCGCCATCGCGGGTGGCGGCAGCAATGGCCTGATCGGTAGTGGCTTCGAGCAGGCTTCGGTTAGGCATTCCTGTCAAACTGTCGTAGAACGCCAGTTGCCGCATACGCTGGCGTTCATGCTCACGTACCAGCGCCAGCGCACATAAATGGGTACAGGCGTCGATCAGGCCTTGATGAAACGTTCTCGCCATGGTGTTGCGCGGCGTGCGAAAATAGAGCGCGAAGGTGGCGATAACCTGCCCATGGTTGTTGCGAACCGGCGTAGACCAGCAGGCGATATAACCGAGCGGCAGAATCAACTGGCGATAACCGTCCCAGAGTGGATCCGTCGCAATATCATCCACAATCACCACGTCGTTGCGAAATGCTGCGGTGCCACAGGATCCGGCTTTTGGCCCTATAGGGCTGCCGTCCAGTGCCTGAGAATACACATCGGGCATACTGGGCCCAGCCAGAGGATGCAGTTTGCCGTAATTATCGACCTCTAAAATAGTGGCCGCAATATCGGGTGCTATACGCTCCACTTCACGACACATCAGATTAAGCACTTCCGACAGCGGGCGTTCTGCGACCAACGCCTCCAGAGCCTGATGCTGCAGCACCTCATGCATCTTGGCGCTGGTAATATCGGTGAGCGTCGATACGGTGTACAACAGGCTGCCCTCGGCGTTCATCACCGGATTCGAGATCACTTTTGCCCAATAACGCTGCCCATGCTTCCCTACCAAAACCTCTTCTCGTTCGAACGATTTGCCCGAACGCAAAATAGTGCGCAACCCTTCCACCATCACACTATCTTGTTGGGGTGAAATCAACGCTATCGGCCGTTGCCCTATGGCTTCGTCTGCCGTCCAACCAAACATATGCACGAAACCGACGTTGACATAGATAATCTGCCATTGCGCGTCGCTGATCAGCACAGCGGTATCCGTCGCATCAGCCACCAGCGATAAACGCCGCAGCCGTTCATTTTGATCGTGTTCGTGCTTGACTCTGGCGCTGACGTCCATAGCAATTTTCAGAATATGCTGCACCTCGCCATCCTCACCCTGCACCGGAATATAGGTGGCTTCAAGCCAAAGTTGAGCACCATCGCGGTGCTGACGCGCAACCAGGTCGGAATGGGACTCGCCTCGACACAGACTGTCCCAAAACGCTGCATATACCGGGCTGTTGGTAAACGCCGGAAAACAAAATTGGCGGTGATCCCCCCCCAAAATCTCATCGTCACGGTAGCCAAACAGCGAAAGATAGTTTTGATTGACTCGACGCAACCTACCGTCGAGATCAAACTCGGCAATCGCCATAACCTGATCCAATGCGTTGAATTGCTGCGCAATGACCTCGGCAGAGAGTGATTCGGCTCTGTTAAGTGCTTCAAACATTGTTTTAGCTCCTCATTATATGAACCGCGATCGTCCCTTATCAGAGGCTCCACGCCAAAAAAGTTAATTCCAGAGGTCATCCCCATAAGACACAAATAAAAATATCATTCATATGCAAATATTCAGCATAAAACGCACGTTATGTTTTTTTTGTCATGTGGAAAAATAACTTTTTCACAGCAAATAGCGGTGATAACACACGTTAACTCGATCCATGAAATAAATAATTTTTTGACATTTTTTGTTAATTAGCATGCTAAATATTCAGTCATTTCATAATGATAAAAACTTATCATGCCATAGCAACGCCATTCATAGACTGTATAAGTATGGTACTAAACTGACATAAGGCCATTTTTCTATAAAGAAGCCGATTACCCTGCCGATAGAGGTATTAATAAGGAAAACCAATAAATAATATGGATTTATCTGCCTAATAAAACGGCAGGTGGTGTGAGGGTACTACGTTGTAAGTGTTATCTGCGGCTGCCAAGGATGGGCGGTTGGTGAGTCATCCCTCCCTTCCTGCACCTTCAGACTGCACGCTTGAATAACGCCGACATTTCCTTATTGAAACACTATGCCAGCGCCTTAGTGTGACGCTTGATTTGCCTGAAAATGAGAGAAGAGACTACACCATGAAACTACGCACTCGGATTATGCTGCTTTGCGGCGCAACACTATTGGGTCTTTTGATTTTATCTGCTGTCGCGTTGAATACACTCTATTCTTCGCTGATGAAAGAGCGCACCAGCCACCTGACAACGCTGGTTGAGTTAGCGCAAGCCTCCGCGCAAAAAGCGTATGACCGGGAAAAAGCGGGTCAGATCAGTCATGACGAAGCAATGGCCGAAGCAAAACGTGCCATTGGCAGCTTTCATAAAGATACGCGCTATTTCTTCGTGCTCGGCTACAGCGATGACGTGAACTACGTTCACCCTGATGCGAAACGCGTCGGTATTGTTGATGCCAACGGTGGCCGGGAATCCGGCGTGCGTAACCGTGATGCGCTTAAGCAGGCGGCCCAGCAGGGCCAAACGCTGGCTTTCACCTCGGGTAAGGGCATGCGCCCCGGTACCGACGGCTTGGTGGATAAACTCTACGGCATCACGCGCTTCGAACCTTTCGACTGGATTATCGGCACTGGCGACTATATTGATGATATTCAGCAAACGTTCTGGCGCAATGCGCTGATGCTGCTGGCGCTCGTTGCCGTATTGATACTTGCCACTACGCTGTTGGCTTGGAACATGTTGCGCACGTTGTTACGTCAATTGGGTGGCGAGCCGCAATACGCAGTAGAAGTGGTACGTGAAATCGCCGACGGCAACCTAACCGTTGAAGTGCAAACGCGTCCAGGTGACGACAGCAGCATTTTGTTTGCCATCAGCGCCATGCGCAATAAACTTGCCGATTTGGTAAGCCAGGTTCGCAGCAGCACCCACTCTATCACCACCGCATCGATGCAAATTGCTTCCGGCAACGAAGACCTGTCATCACGCACTGAATCGCAAGCCAGTGCGTTGCAGGAAACCGCCGCTGCCATGGAACAGCTCACCTCTACGGTGCATAACAACGCAGAGAATGCCCGTAATGCCAATACGTTGGCACAGTCGGCCTCCGACGTCGCTATTCGCGGCGGTGATGTTGTTAAACAAGTGGTGAATACCATGGACTCCATCAACGGCTCATCGCGTAAAGTGGTGGACATTATCGGTGTGATTGACAGCATCGCCTTCCAGACCAATATTCTGGCATTGAACGCCGCCGTTGAAGCGGCACGTGCCGGTGAGCAAGGACGCGGTTTTGCCGTGGTCGCCACCGAAGTGCGCACGCTGGCACAGCGCTCCGCATCAGCCGCCAAGGAGATCAAGGGTCTGATCGATGACTCGGTATCCAAGGTGGATGAAGGCACCACGTTAGTGAAACGCGCCGGTGTCACCATGAGCGAAGTGGTAGAAAGCGTACAACGCGTGACAGCCACCGTTGCCGAAATCAGCGCCGCCAGTGCAGAACAAAGCTCGGGTATCGAGCAAGTCAACCTGGCAGTCGCGCAGATGGATCAAAGCACGGAGCAAAATGCCGCACTGGTGCAAGAAGCACTGGCCGCTGCCAAATCGCTCAGCGATCAGGCTCAGGGTTTGTCGCGCACCGTGGCTCAGTTCCGCGTTGACGACGGCACGGACACCCTTCCCACGTTGGCACGGTTGAACTAAGCCGAAAACCGCCTGACGCGAGCGGCCTTATCTCGCGCCAGGCGTTCGACAGCGAACGCGTTGGGCTCAGGCAACGCCACCTGTTTTGAATGTGCTAATAGCCTTGCCCCTTACGCCATTTACGCAAACGCCCTCGCGCATTGCTATAAGGGGAAGCGGTATTGAATTGGATCATGCGGCCTTGCGTCCACTTTCCGTACCATGCCTGGCCGTAAAGTTGCTCATTGCTGCTGGTGTTAATGTGAGCAACGATCTGTGCCTGAGCGGCGATAAGGCGCTCAATCACCTGAGTGAAAGGGAGTGCATCATAATCGCGATAGAATTTTTGCGCTAACCGACCCAGTTCATTCCATTTGAAGCCTGTTTCAGGAAAGTCGATTGGCTGACCGACAGCATCCCGCGCCAACCATTTCAGCACCAGTTCGTTCCAGCCTAACAAGTAGGCCGCCAGGTTATTCACGCTCATCAATGTGTCCTTCGCGTGTCCCGGCAGACTTTGTTCATCCACTAATGCGGCAGGCACCTGCGCAAATTCACGGCACAGCTTACTGAATTCGCTGTTGATTGCCGCTAACAACGCGGTTTTATCTTGCGGAACAGCCATTCACTTTCCTCGCATTCACCCAATTACACTCGAATGCTAAGGCTAAAACGCGTGGATAATCCAGACCGTGATCGTGCTCCGATACTAACGCGTGGACGTCATGGCGAGCGCATGAATAGCAGGAAGCAAATCCACAGGACATTGGCACAGCCGGTTTGCGCCGCTGCAGGTCAACTCTTGCAGCGAGCCATATCCCCACTGTGCGCCAATCGACAACAAGTGGTTATGCTGCGCGCTAACCATATCTTCTTTACGATCGCCCACCATGACCGATGAGGAAGGCTGCAACCCTTGTTTGCCGAGCAGATGCGCGACCAGCAATCGCTTATCGTCCATACTGCCATCCACTGGTGTACCGAGAATATCGTCAAACAGCGCGCTGATGTCGAGACGCTCGAGTATTCGTTCCGCAAAGGGTTGTCGTTTGGAGGTGGCGACAAACAGGTGATGCCCCTCTGCGTGCAGTGTCTGAAGCACCTGCTGTATACCTGGATACATTAATCCCTGAAGTAATCCGATGCGGCCATAATGTTCACGATAGAGCGTCACCGTCTGCGCCACACGATCGTCCCCAAACGGTGCCAGTAGCGTCGCGACAATCTGATCCATCGGTGGGCCAATCAAGGCGGTGATATCTGTGTCTTCGGCCAACCGGTGCCCTTGTTTTTCCAGCGCGTAGGCGAGACTGGCGCGAATGCCCGGCACAGAATCAACCAGCGTGCCATCCATATCAAAAATAACATTCATCCCTTGTTCCTTAACCTTTTCCTTAATCTTAGTTACCTGATACCGTTTTAGCGCTGACGCTGGTCACCATCGCGGCACTGGCGACGGTAAACAACGCCATAATCCATGCCATGGTCCACGGCGTACCATCACTCAACCACGCCAGTAACAGCGAGGAGATAATACCGCTACCGTATTGTAATGCGCCGATCAAGGCCGAAGCCGATCCAGTCATGGTCGGCACGGCGTCCAGCGCGGCAGCGGTGGAGGTTGCGGCCACGATTCCGTTCATGGAGAAGAAAATAAACACCAGTACCACGATAGCCAGACTGCCGCCCCATTGAATTTTGACGGCCACCGCCATAACCAGCATGGCCAACGCCGCGATCCGCGTGGCGTATTTTACGAGTATTTCCAGTCTAAAACGCTGTACTAATTTGCGATTGACCAGACTTAGGGCCATCACTCCGATGATATTCACCGCAAAAAGCCATCCATAGTGCTGCGGATCAATGCCGTAATAGCGAATGTAGATCAACGGTGATCCTGCAATAAACGCATAGGCCGAGACATAATAAAAGGTCACGCACAGAGTAAATCGGCGATAGTTTGGGTTTTTCAACAAAGAAAAATAGTTGCGAAACGCATCGGTAAACGACGCCTTGACGCGCTTTTCTACCGGTAACGTTTCCGGCAGCCACAACAAAGAAATAAACATCGCGATGCCTATCACTGCCAGCAGCCAGAAAATCATCGGCCAGATACTAACGCGAATAATCTGCCCACCCAGCAGTGGGCCGACAATCGGCGCAATCGCCATCACTACCACCAACGTGGAGAGCATCTGGGCGGCGCGCGTGCGGGCAAACAGATCGCGGATCATCGCACGCGCCAGCATCGGCCCGGTACAGGCCCCCAACGCCTGGAAAACACGCCAGAACACAATCTGTTCAATAGAGGTTGAGCAAGCGCAGCCGATAGAGCCAATCACAAACAGTACCATACCGATAAACAGCGGCCTACGTCGCCCAATGCGATCGCTGATTGGTCCCCAGATTAGCTGCGCAATGGCAAAGCCGACCAGAAATCCGGTAATGGTTAATTCAGCATTGCCACGCAGCTCGCTGCCCATCACTGGCATCGCAGGCAGATAGATATCGGTAGAGAGTGAAGTAAAAGCCATCAAAGCACTGAGGATGACAATAAACCCCCATCCGCCCTGTTGTAATCGTTTGCGGGTAATGGGTTGTTGCAGTTGATTCATGTTTATTCACTAAGCAGTTAGCGCCAAGGCCATCAGAAGAGCCAGCGTACTGTCGCATCCTACCTGACGGGTAGCGCCTGATTAATCACTGAAAAGTGCAATAACGTTATGAATTGAATTCATGACCACTGTCGCTATTACTTTGCACCAAATTAATAATCAGTCAATAAAGTCATTTTCAGTTACAATAACAGAGTTTAATATCGCACAAAGATCAATTAATCGACATTTAATCTATACTCAGATCAATTTTTCCGTAGGGTAGACTTAAATGATGATGAGTTATCTGATGAAAATACGTTTAACGCAATGGTTTTCCTCTCTACTAAAACAGCAGCAACCGTCCTTAACATGGTCTTCGACGCCCAGCGCTGATGATGCCCCCCTGAAGGCGGCACTGTTCTCCAGCGCACAAATGGCACAGTACGGAAAAACGCTGGCGCAATCCCATAAACTCTCTGATACATCAATTCCCTACCATTTAACCCGGCGGCTGGCGGAGAATGAGGTGGTCATCACTCGGCATTGCTCGATGCTCAGTGCCGCCGATAAAGCCAGCATTACACCCGCAGGGGAATGGTTACTGGATAATTACTATCTGGTTGAAGAACAAATCCGTCTGGTCAGGCACCACTTACCCAAGGATTTTGGCAAAGGGCTACCTGTTTTACTCCCACCTCACCGCCGCCCGCGTATTTATGACATTGCCACCGAAATTATCGCCCACGGCGATGGCCGTTGGGATAAAGAGAGCCTCAGTCATTTTATTGTTGCCTATCAAGAGGTGACACCACTCACGCTGGGAGAACTCTGGGCATTGCCCGGTATGCTGCGCTTGGCATTGATCGATAATTTGCGCCGCGTCAGCGTTGAGGTGGCAAACATCCAGCAAGCTCGTCAGTTAGCAGAGCGCTGGGTGAGCAAACTTGTCGTCTGCGCCGAACAACGCCCGTCAGAATTGGTGATGGTGATTGCCGATTTGGCGCGTTCCAAACCGCCATTAACCAGCGCGTTTGTGGCCGAGTTAGTACGCCGCTTGCAGGGGCGAGGCAATCTGCTGATGCTGCCGCTGGCGTGGTTAGAACAGCAACTGGCAGATAGCGGCACTACCGCTGATGCACTGACGCAGCGCTTTAGTCAGCAACTTGCCGCACAGCAGCTTTCCGTCAGTAACAGCATTAACGGGTTGCGGTTACTGAGTGAAACCCACTGGGCCGATTTTACCGAGGCAATGAGTCTGGTTGACCGGACGCTGCAACAGGACCCGTCGGGGGTCTATCCCGAGATGCATTTTGATACCCGGGATCACTATCGCCACGTGATTGAGATGCTTGCCCGCCATAGCCGCCACAGCGAGGGAGACATTGCACAGCAGGTGCTTGCCCTGACACGCAAAGGGGATGCTAACACCACTGCCCACCATGTAGGCTACTATCTGATTGGCGATGGCAGAGCGCGGCTGGAACAACAACTGGCAACTGACATTTCATGGCTGGCACGATTACGAGACGGTTTTAATCAGATCCCGCTGCTGTCCTGGCTGGGTAGCCTTAGCCTGCTCACCACGGCATTCACCGCCCATTTGCTGCTCAAAACCCACGAACAGGGTATGAGCTGGACGCTGTGGTTATTGGTCGTGCCGCTGATGTTGGTCGCCAGTCAGTTAGCCACTTTCCTGCTGAGTGAAGCAACCACGCGCTGCCGCACGCCTACGCCGTTGCCCCGTATGGATTTTTCCCGCGAGATACCCGCGGCATTCAGTAGCATGGTGGTGATCCCCTGCCTGCTGACCAACCGAGAGAGCATCCGTAAACTGCTCACGCGACTCGAGGTATGCTATCTGGCGAACACCAGTGCGCACCTCTATTTTGCGCTGCTCACCGACTTTGTGGACAGTGCCACCCCTGGCACTCAGGAGCACAGCGACCTCCTGACATGGGCAGACGAACACACCCGCGCGCTCAACCGTCGCTATGCCCGTAACAACGACCCGGTTTTCTACCTGCTGCACCGCGCCCCCACGTGGAACCCCAAACAAGGGGTATGGATGGGGTATGAGCGAAAGCGCGGTAAGCTGGCCCTGTTAAACCACTGGCTGCGCCACCCCGACGCGCAATTTTCCCACATTGTCGGTAACGCCACGGGCCCGGTAAACACGATCAGGTATGTGATCACGCTTGATTGCGATACCGTACTGCCGCGCGACACCGCACACAAACTGATCGCCACGCTGGCACATCCGCTCAACCACCCGAGGTACGATCCGGCCAGCCAGCGCGTGGTCGAAGGTTATGGCATTTTGCAGCCAGGCATGGCAGAGGAGATCCCCCGTTACGGGCAAGGCCGTTATGCCACGCTGTTCAGCGGTGCGGCAGGCAACGATCCCTACACCATGATGTCATCCGACATTTATCAGGATCTGTTTGGCGAAGGCTCTTTTGTCGGTAAAGGCATCTACGATGTGGATACCTTCGTTACCGCAACGCAGCAGGTGTGCCCGGAAAATTTGGTGCTAAGCCACGATCTGCTGGAAGGCTGTTATGCCCGTTCGGGGCTGGTCAGCGACGTGCTGCTCTATGAACAGTACCCGAACCATTATCTGACCGATGTGGCACGCCGCACACGTTGGATTCGGGGTGACTGGCAACTGCTTAACTGGCTAAAGCCCCAAGTGATGCGCGCCGATGGATCGCACAGCAAAAACCCATTGAGCCTGCTTTCACGTTGGAAACTGTTTGATAATTTGCGCCGCAGCCTAGTGCCACCGGCCTTTTTAACCTTGTTAATTTGCGCCCTGTTGGTTGTACCCAACAAGGCCTATTGGCTGTCAGCGTTGACGTTGACCGTGCTGCTGCCCACGCTGCTCTCCATGTTTCAAGACATCATCAGCAAGCCTCGGCGGCGTCCGTTTGAGCAGCATATGCGGTTAGTCATTCGCGGCGCGCGCCAACGTTTACTGCGTATGGGCGTCGAGATTCTCACACTGCCGCACCGCGCAGGGTATTCGTTACACGCCATCGCCATTACCCTGTGGCGACTGAGTGTCAGTCGCCGTAATCTTAATCAGTGGATCCCCTTTGCACAGTGCAACGCGCAGCGCGACACCACACCCGTGCATTTTTACCGCGCCATGTGGCTCAACGTGGTAATAGGGCTGGCACTCCCGCTGCTTAGCACCCAGTTTGCCCCCCTGTCGCTGGTGGTGGCTCTGCCGCTTGGGGTGCTCTGGTGCCTCACGCCGTTACTGATGTGCTGGATGAGTCGCCAACCACAACGCCAGCGAACGGCGTTAACGAGTAAGCAGCAGCGACGGCTGCGACAAAATAGCCGGGAAATCTGGGCGTTTTTCGATACCTTTGTCACCGCAGACGACCACTGGCTGCCGCCGGACAATTATCAGGAAACGCCGCACGCAGGCATCGCCCATCGCACCTCGCCTACCAACATTGGCTTGTCGCTGATGGCAACGCTAACCGCCCGTGATTTCGGCTATCTGCCGCTGGAAGGTGCGCTGACACGTATCGCTGCCACCCTGGATACGCTGGATAAACTGGAGCATTATCGAGGCCATTTGTATAACTGGTACGACACTCGCACGCTGACTCCGCTGGCCCCGCGCTATATTTCCAGCGTTGACAGTGGCAATCTTGCCGGTCACTTGCTTACACTGCACGCCGCCCTGCGTTCACTGCGTCACCAGCCGGTTTTTGATGCCGAACAGGTTGTGGCCGGTCTTGATGATACGCTACGGATTCTGGTCAGGCTCTGGGGCCGTAATGCGCCAACCACACTGCGCCAAATGCAGCGCCACTGCACCCGCGCTGCCGCACTCGCACCTGCGGCCTTGTTGGGCGAACTGATGCAGATGCGTGACCTCGCCAGTCGATTGCTCACCTTGTGCCACACTGATGAGGAGCAGGTTCACCGCTGGGTTGAACGCCTTCATCAACAAATAAGTGCGCTGTGCGACGCCTGGTCCACACTGCTTGGTTGGCTGCCGGAGGACTGGGGCGGCGCCCCGCTACCGTCACTCTTCTGGCTGGCGCACGCCACCCCTGCCGGAACGGGAACGCCTGACGCAGCAACGGTGCGCACGGCATTCGCACAACTTAGCCTGATGGCCGACCTCGAACAGCGTCTGCACCAACATGCTCAGATGGATTTTGCGTTTCTCTACAACACCAACACCAACCGCCTCAGTGTGGGATTCAGCGTCGAAAACAACGCGCTGGACAGCAGCCATTACGATCTGCTGCCCTCAGAAATCCGCCTGACCAGCTTCGTGGCTATCGCCACCAATCAGTTACCGGTGAAAAGCTGGTCGGCGCTGGGTCGCCTGTTCACCAAAATTGACAATGAAACGGCGCTGATGTCCTGGAGCGGTTCCATGTTCGAATATCTGATGCCCAATCTGGTGATGCCGACCTACCCTGGCAGTTTGCTGGAGAAGATGAACCAGTCTGCCGTCGAGCGCCAGATACGCTGGGGACGAGCGCGCGGCGTGCCGTGGGGCATTTCCGAATCGGGTTATTACGCTTTCGATGCCGCGAAAAATTACCAGTATCACGCGTTTGGTGTGCCGGGGCTCGGTTTACGGCGCGGGTTGGCTGATGATACGGTGATCGCCCCTTACGCCACGCTGATGGCGCTAATGAACGCCCCGGATAAAGCCTGCGATAATCTCGCACGGTTGAAAAAACTCGGTGCTCACGGTGAATATGGTTTCTATGAAGCGCTGGATTACACCCCTGCACGTTTAGCCAGCGGGCAGACCTATGCCATCGTGCGCTCATGGATGGCACACCATCAGGGCATGGCCTTTCAGGCGCTCTCTCATGTGTTATTGGGTGCGCCGATGGTTGAACGTTTTATGTCCAGCGCAACGTTTAAATCTGCACGCCTGCTGCTGCAAGAACGTGTTCCTGAAGCCATTGAACTCTACAGTCCACGTCGGCACTTTGATACCTATGACGGTCGCCTCAAACCTGTGCAATACCACCCGCGGCGCTTTCATGACGCCGATACGCTGTTTCCTGAAGTGCAGTTGCTTTCCAATAATGACTACCACCTGATGATCACTCAGTCGGGCGGTGGCTATAGCCAATGGCGGGACATTGCACTCACCCGCTGGCGCAGCGACACGACCTGCGATAATTGGGGAAATTATTGCTATCTCAGCGATCCACAAACCGGTGAGGTGTGGAACACCACCGGGCAAAACGATGGCGGTGAGACTGGTCACTGCGAGGTGATTTTCACGGATGCCGGCGCTGAGTTCACCCGCAAAGTGGATAGCCTGCGCGTGAAAACCCACATAGTAGTATCACCGGAAGATGATATCGAACTGCGCCGCATCACTCTGCTGCATTGTGGCCGTCACCCACGCCCCCTTGCACTGACCACCTATGCCGAGGTGGTGCTGGCACCCATGGCAAGCGATCTGGCCCATCCGGCATTCAGCAACCTGTTTGTGCAAACTGAACTGGACCCTGACCGAGATGCCATTTTGTGTCACCGTCGCCCACGCGCCCCAGAAGAGCGCGGGCCTTGGCTATTCCACATGGCGGTGGTGCGTGGACAGGTGGAAAGTACGGTGTCATTTGATACTGACCGCGCCGCCTTCCTGGGGCGCGGACATGTTCCCGCCACGGCCACCGCGCTGCGCCAACCCGGTCCACTGAGTAACAGCGCCGGTGCCGTACTCGATCCGATCCTGGCGATACGCCAGTGCGTGGTATTGCCCCCCGGCGTTCCGGTCACCATAGACGTGTTCTATGGCGTGACAGAAAGCCGCACGCACAGTCAGGCGCTGATGGAGAAATACCGCGATGGGCCGATTGCCAACCGGGTATTTGAAGTGGCGAGTTCCCACAGTCATATTTTGCTACGGCAAATCAATGCCAATGAAGACGACGCCGCCCTGTTCAACCGCCTTGCCAGCGCCGTGCTGTTTCCCGTGGCGGAATTGCGCGCCGAAGGGCACGTCATCACGCGTAACCGTCGTGGGCAATCGGGTCTGTGGGGATGGGGAATCTCTGGCGACTTACCGATTGCACTGTTGACCGTCACCAGCGATGAAAGCATGACGCTGATCGCCGCACTGATTCAGGCACACCACTACTGGCGGCTAAAAGGGCTGAAGGTGGATATGGTTATCCTTAACACCCGTCAGGGTGGCTACCAACAAGAGTTACATCACCGCATCATCAACCTGATTACCGCCAGCGCAGAAGGTAATCAAATCGACAAGCCGGGCGGCATCTTCGTGCGCAACGGTGAACAGCTCTCCGCCGAAGATCGCCTATTATTGATGAGCGTGGCGCATATTTTACTTGACGATCGGGCCGGTGACCTTTCGACACAGTTGACCCAAAAACTGTCAGGTACCGTTGCACCTCCCCCCCCTCGAGTGACGCGAGCGACAGAGGGCAGCGCGCACTACCATCCCTGGCATCCCGACACACACAACCTGCAATTTTTCAATGGACTCGGGGGATTTTCTGCGGATGGACGGGAATATCACATCGTGTTGAATGAGGGTGACACCACCCCCGCTCCCTGGTCAAATGTGCTGGCTAACGCCCAGTTCGGCAGTGTCGTTTCAGAAGCGGGGCAAGCCTACACCTGGTATGAAAATGCCCATGAATACCGGTTAACACCGTGGGAAAACGATCCGATCAGCGACCGCTCGGGCGAATCCTTTTACGTGCGCGATGAAGAGAGCGGTGCCGTGTGGTCGCCAACCACGCTTCCCTTACGCGGTCAGGGGGCTTACCTGTCGCGTCACGGCTTTGGCTATAGCGTATTTGCCCATCGCGAAACCGATATCGACAGCGAATTAACCGTACTGGTCGCACTGGATGCCCCGGTGAAACTCGCTATGCTCACCCTTCACAACCGTTCAGGCCGCACGCGCACGCTTTCCGCAACCGGCTACGTGGAATGGGTGCTCGGCGTTTCACGCCTTTCCAGCGCGCGGCACGTTGCAACACGCCCTGCCACTGTGCACAAAGGCTGCGGCATTCTCGCCACTAACCATTATGGCAGCAACGGTTCGGAGCAAACGGCATTTTTCGCCGTCAGCGGTGCACAGTGTACCTTCACCGCCGATCGGCGCGAGTTTCTCGGACGCAACGGTTCGCGCTATCGCCCTGCGGCCCTGGCCCATGCGAGGCTGTCGGAGAAAACCGGGGCGGGGTTCGACCCCTGTGCCGCCGTGCAATCCGTTGTCACGTTGATCGATGGCGATCGTCAGACGCTGGTGTTCGCACTCGGCATCGGTAACACCCCTCAGGAGGCCGAAGCGCTGATTGAGCGTTACCTGAACGAAACGGCCACCCTGCGTGAGTTAGACGACGTGCACCGTTACTGGCACCAGATGCTTGATAAAGTCATCGTCAATACCCCCGATGCCGCCGTTAACCTGTTAGCCAACGGCTGGCTGCTGTATCAGACGCTGGCGTGTCGCATCATGGCGCGCAGCGGTTATTACCAATCCGGCGGCGCATTTGGTTTTCGCGATCAACTTCAGGACACGCTGGCGCTCAGTCATGCTGCCCCCGAGCGGCTGCGCGATCAACTGTTACTCTGTGCCTCACGCCAGTTTATCGAGGGGGATGTACAGCACTGGTGGCATCCGCCGTTGGGCAATGGCGTGCGTACCCGCTGCTCGGATGATTATCTCTGGCTGCCGCTGGCGCTGTGCCACTACGTGGAAACCACGGGCGATCTGTCCATTCTGGAACACGCTGTGCCCTATCTGGAGGGGCGGCAACTGCTTCCCGGCGAAGAGTCGGCCTACGAGCAGCCCGTGGTCAGCGCGCAGTCTGAAACGCTGTGGCAACACTGCGTGCGCGCTATCGAACACGGGCTTGCCACCGGTCGCCACGGTTTGCCCCTGATGGGAGCCGGGGACTGGAACGATGGCATGAACCTGGTAGGACTGGAAGGCAAAGGCGAAAGCGTCTGGTTGGCCTTCTTCCTGTACGATATTTTGCAGCGCTTTGCCACGCTGGCCGAGCGCCGTCAGGAACACACGCTTGCCGCCCGCTGCCGCGAACACGCGGTACAATTGCAGCAAAATATTGAAAACTATGCCTGGGACGGGGCCTGGTATCGCCGTGGCTATTTTGATAACGGCGAGCCGCTGGGATCGCACCTGTCCACGGAGTGTCAAATCGATGCCATTGCCCAAAGCTGGTCGGTACTGTCAGACGCGGGCAACCCGCAACGCAGTGAACAGGCGATGAAGGCGTTGGATACCTATCTGGTCAATCAGGACGCCGGACTCATCCAACTGCTCACCCCGCCGTTTAATGGCAACGGGCCAAACCCGGGATACATTCAAGGTTACGTGCCCGGCGTGCGGGAAAACGGCGGACAGTACACCCATGGCGCGATTTGGGCGATCATGGCGTTTGCGCATAGCGGGAATCGGGCGCGCGCCTGGGAGCTTTGGTCAATGATCAACCCGATCAACCATAGCCTGACCCCACACGCTACGGCGCGCTATAAAGTCGAGCCCTATGTGATGACGGCGGATATCTACAGCGTCGAACCCCATACCGGCCGCGGCGGCTGGAGTTGGTATACCGGTTCGGCGGGCTGGGCCTATCGTCTGATTGTCGAGACACTGTTGGGGGTGGCACGCCACGGTGATGAACTCACCCTTACCACCTCACTGCCCCACGATTGGCCATCGGCCAGCCTTAGCTATCAGTACGGCAACAGCCGCTATGACATCACCCTGCGCAACAGCAGCGGCGAATACCGACTGACGTTGGACGGCACCGAACTGCCGCAAGGCAAAATACCGCTCATCGATGACGGACAATCCCATCAGGTGGAGATTGCGTTAGGTCATAGCGCAGCCGGATAAATACTGCTTACGTACCGGTAGCGGACGGCAGTGGGTCCGCTACCGGGTCATGATTATGCGTTATTGAGCCCCAACTGTCCTTTCGCGCCGATGAAACACAGCAGCAGAGCCCCCCACAGCGCCAGAGTGAGGTACGGGCTGACGCCCATAATATTAAAACCGCTTTCAATGGTTTGCAGCAGGATCAATGCCAGCACCATGCCGACAATCTTTCCGCTGCCGCCATCGGGATTCACGCCGCCAAGCACCACCGCCAAAATGGAAGTCAACAGGTAAGACTCACCGTAAGAGGCTTTGGCGGAATTGAGTTTAGACATCATTAAAAACGCCGCCACGGCGCACAACAGTGCGGAAATCACATACACCCACAGCAGCACCCGGCGCGTGTTGATGCCGGAATACCCGGTGGCACGCTCATTGGAGCCGATAAGATAAATCGCCCTGCCCAGCGTGCTGCGCTCCAACACCAGCCAGAGCCCGATAGCAACCACCACAAACAGCCACATCGGAAGCGGCACACCAAACCACTGCGCGCGATTTAACCACAGCACCCATTCGGGATAATTGGCAATGGCGCTGCCGCCGGTAATCAAAATATTGATCCCCTTGAGCAGCGTCATCATGCCCAGCGTCGCCAGGATCGGCGATACCCGCAGGCCGGCAATCAATACGCCGTTACACAGCCCAATCAGTCCTGCTGCCGCAACGCCCGCCACCAGCGTGGCGACCACGGTCAACAGCGACGGCGGATAGCTGACCGCTACCCAGGCCATCACCAACGAGCAGGCATTTGCCGTTGAAATGATCGACAGGTTGATGCCACCGCACAGCATGGTCACGGCCATCGCCAACGTTAATATGCCGAGAACCGGCATCTGCGAAGCGATGGACTGAAAATTATTCACCGACCAAAACACCTGCGGCATGGTGATGCTAAACCCAATCACGGTCAGCCCCAGCAACCCCATCAGGTAGGTTTCTACGTTCTCGCGCAGCGATATCTTCATAGCAAACTCCGGTTTTGGTGCTGGCTCCACGCCGTGGCACTGATGCTGACCACAATGATGATGCCGGTGATCAAGGTCTGCCAATAGGAAGAGACGCCCAGCAAATTCAACCCATTCTGCAACACCGCCAACAGGATCACCCCAAGCACGGTACCGATAAGCGTACCGCGCCCGCCTACCAGGCTAGTGCCGCCCAACACCACCGCAGCCAGCACTGTCAGTTCGTAGCCCAGCAGCGAGTCCGGGGCGACGGTACGCACCGTCCAGGATTGCACCACGCCCGCCACGCCGGACATTAGCCCCATATAGCCATAAACAAACCATTGCAGCAGCAATACGCTAAATCCCAGCCGGCTGGCCGATTCACGATTTCCGCCCAACGCGTAAATCTTGCGGCCAACGGTGGTGAAATTCATGATAAAAGCGGTCAACGCCAGCACCGCGAACATGGTGAGCATGGGTAAACCCAACCCATAGTCGTAGCCATCAGCATCGGTGTATTTGAACAGCATAAAGCCTGACTCAAACCATGCGGGGAAGTCGTACAGCCACACCCCTTTGCTGAACCACAGCAGCAGACCGTAAAAGATGTTCAGCGTGGAGATGGTAATGATGATGGAAGGCACTCGCAGCCGATTAACCAGAATGGCATTCACACTGCCTAACAAGATGCCCACACTGCCGGCAATCAGGTAAGCCACGATGAAGTTACCGCCGATATCACGCAGTATCAGCACCATCACGTACTGTGCGATGATTGCCATGGCCGGAAAGGAGATATCGATCCCGCCGGAAATCAGTACCATGAACAGCCCGCAGGCCAGAATGGTCAACATGGCGTAGTTGTTGACCAAATCGTACAAATTCCCCAGCGTCAGAAACTCATCGCTACGCCACGCCAACCCGATAAACAGCACCAAAATCAGCAACGCCAGCCAGATTTCATGCCGGTAATGTTTTAAATCAGCCATTGACAACTCCGGCAATTTCCGTAGGGCTACTGCTACCCGGGGTGAACGTATGATGGATTTCCCCCTGTTTCATCACCAGAATACGGTGACTTTGATACCAGGCTTCATCCAGTTCGTCACAGATCATCAGAATGGCGATCCCTTGTGCGGCCAGTTCGCTGATGATGTGATAGATCCCGGCTTTATTGGCGATATCGACGCCAACCGTGGGACTGTCCAGAATCAGTACCCGTGGATCGATTGCCAGCCATTTGGCGATGGAAATGCGCTGCGCGTTACCGCCTGACAGCGTACTCACCGGCAAGCGCGGGTCGGGTGCTTTGATACTGAGTGCCGCGATCAACCGGTCTACCGTCGCCTGCACCTGTTTTTTGTTAATCAGTCCGCAGGCATTGCGCACTTTGTCAAAAATGGTGCTGATAATGTTGTCTTCAATGGACTGCGCCATCACCAACCCGCGCGACATACGATCTTCCGACACATAGCCAATGCCGTAGCGCAGTGCGTCACGGTTGCTGCGTAACTGCACCGTTTGCCCTTCGATGCGTATCTCTCCGCTATCAGGGCGCGTCATACCAAACAGACTCAGGCAGAGTTCGGTGCGCCCCGCCCCCAGCAGCCCGATGATAGACACAATTTCCCCTGCGCCGAGCGAAAACGAGATATCGCGGTATTCGCCCGCACGGCTGAGTTGCCGCACCTCCAGCACCTTGCGTGCCGCATCACCCTGCCAGGGTTCGCGAATCTGGTAGTCAAACGCTTGTCCGGTCATCAGCATGCCGAGTTGACGCGTACTCATGTCGTTGGCGGGATAGGTTCCCACCAGGTTGCCGTCTTTTAGCACGGTGATGCGATCGGATACCGCCATGACCTCTTCCAACCGGTGGCTGACAAACACCACACAGATACCGCGCTCACGCAGTTGACGTACCACGTGCAGCAGCCCTTCCACTTCCTGATGGGTTAAGGAGGCGGTGGGTTCATCCATAATGATCAGCCGGGCATCCTGCGCTAACGCCCGACAGATAGCCACCAGTTGGCAGCGCGCAATCGAGAGTGACTCCACCAGTGCGTCAAGCGGTAGGTTGACGTTGATGCTGGCCAACGCGCGCTCTGCAACCTGGCGCAGCGCCTTGCGTTTCACCAACAGGCCGTGGTGATAGTGGTTGATAACGATGTTTTCCCAAACGCTAAGATTGGGAAACAGCGATAAGTCCTGATAGATAACCTGTATACCCTGTGCCACTGACGCACCCGGCGTCAATTTAGGCCAGATCTTACCGCCTAGCGCGATGCGCGCCTTGGCATCCGGTTGGTATACCCCAGAAATAATCTTGATGAGCGTGGACTTGCCACAGCCGTTTTGTCCGGCGAGGCAGTGCACTTCGCCCGGCATAAAGGTAAGCGAAATATCATTGAGCGCACGCGTGCCATGAAACGTTTTACTGACATGGCTCAGGGACAGGAATGGTTCCATAACACCCCCTGGCAAACAGGAAAGCGGGGCGCAGTGCGCCCCGAATAAGCAGAATCAATAGAGCGTATCGATATTTTCTTTGGTTACGAGCAACACTTTGTGGAAACGAATAATGCGTTTTTCGTTATCCACATCTGCTTTGCCCAGATTTTTAACCGAGAAACCCTCGGCGATCGCTTCACCGTTGAGCAACGTGCTGGCAACCGCGGCTAACGCATAGCCTGCACTGGCAGGATCATAGGTGATGCCCGCAGTGATATCACCGCTTTTGATCAGCGATGCCGCTTGCGATGGGATCATCATGCCGTACACCGCCACTTTATTTTTTGCGCGTTTCTCCTGCACTGCTCGCCCGGCACCGATGGGGCCGTTCGAACCGAAGGACACCACCGCTTTCATATCGGGATATGCGCGCATCAAATCCAGCGTGGTACGACGCGAATCATCCACGCTTTCCGCTACCGGCATACGCTTGGTAACTTCAAACATATCGGGATAATGTTCTTTCTGGTATTTCACCAGCAAATCAGCCCACAGGTTGTGCTGTGGCACCGTCAGGCTACCGACATAGATGACGTAGCCCCCTTTTCCCCCCATACGTTTTGCCATCTGCTCCACGTATTCCGCAGCGAATTTTTGGTTATCAATGATCTCCACATCCCAGTTGGCACTGGGCTGCCCCGGGGATTCGTTGGTCAACACCACGATGCCGCCATCACGTGCTTTCTTGAACACCGGCTCCAGCACGTTGGCGTCATTCGGCACGATGGTAATAGCATTGACTTTGCGAGCGATCAGATCCTCGATGATTTTGACCTGTTGCGGCGCATCGGTACTGGCTGGCCCCACTTGGGTCGCATTGACGTTGAAATCTTTACCGGCCTGAACGACACCTTCGCCCATACGGTTGAACCAGGGCATGCCGTCCACTTTTGCGATATTGACGACCGTTTTTTGTTCTGCATAGACTGGTGTTGCGATAAGCGACATGCCCAACAACAGGGAGGACACTACGCCACAGAGAAGACGTTTTTTCATCATTTTCAGCCTCGTTACTCACCATTTGCTAGGGAACTGCGTCACAGTGACTTCCCCGTGATGCGGTGTTCCATATAACGCCGCCGCGTCATCTGCCGATGGAGATTATTTTTCCAGCTTACGTTTATTGTCTAAGTAGGGTGATTTTTCAGTAAAAAATCCAAGAAAGGGTAATCTTGGGGCGGACAACGAGAAATGCAGTTTCCTGCTATTTATATGGATAAACACCCCATCTCGTTAGAGTGTGATGCAACTCTCATTGTTAGCATCAATATAATAAGCAACGAAATGATGTGATGGCGACAGTCATCAAAAATCGCTGTTTACCCCTAAAGCATAGTTGAAACTAAGTACGAGGAAAGCGCTCATCTGAGGCAACGATCACATTGTAATGCGCCTGTTCGATATTGCACTCCGCGTAGGGCAATGTGCTGTCATGCACGTTGATGTTCAATTGATAAATCAAATTTTCAGAAATAAGGTGTGTGAAATTTTCCCACTGTTCAAAAGACATATAAGATAAATAGTCATTGCCCTTTTTCTGATATTTTATTTTCCTTAATACGTCTGGCAATGCGTCTCTTACCGCTTGTGGTGAATAGAGCGAAAACTCACCGTTCGCAATGGTGTTGTTGTAAATTATCGCATCAACACTTTCCCCCTCAGTGTCAGGAACATAGCCGTAAAGCTCGCCCATGCCAGTAATGGCATTTTTAATCGCTATCTGTATTTTAGATTCCCAATCAGTGGCTTTTATTTCCTGCAAGATAATCGATTTATCGACATCCAACCAATTTTCGTTTCTATCACGTAGCATCAAGGCCGCGCGAAACTGGCAGGCACCGTCTTGAGGTAACGCATAGCGCAGTTGACGGTTGTTGTCGCTGAAGGTGGCGTAATCTACTGCATCAAACGTCCCGTGTTGCGGGGTGTACCATTTCGGTTTGACGGGGAAATGATCGAGCTGCACGATCTTTTCTTTCACCAGAGCCGGTATATTATCCGCGTGGGGTCCCTCATCTTTGAGGTGCGTGCCAGCGATGAACAGTAGCGTAAATCGGTCTTGTAGAAACGTATTATTGATCCACTGGGGGAAATCTGTGATTAACGATTGGCATTGGGCGCGCGCCCTTTTGGCGACATGGGCTGTACCGTCCTCATCCTGGCACACGATACGGCAGAGGTAATCCTGGGCGAGCATTGCAATTTCACCTTTTCCAAGGGCGATATTTTGTAATAACTCAAGGCTTTCACAACAATTATTTTTTGCCCGGTGGTACACGCTGTCAAGGTGTTCTTTGACCGAGACACCATCACCTCCGTCACGATGTAAAGGTGTCCCCTCGATAGCCGCTGAAATAAGCACACCGAGCTGATGACTGTGCATTTCTGAATCATATAACGGCGATGATGGAATAATTGTTGAGTACGAACGATGCGGTATCAATATAGACATAAGAATAACTTATCGAGTTGAAAAGATACTGATTTTTACACCGTTGACACAGGATATTCTTTAAAAAAAGAAGCCATTATTTTTTAACTACTGTAATTTCTCTTCATGACACGCGTGAATTAAGGCAATCTACTACTATAACCCTATGGGTCGGCAGCAATATCCAATACAAAACCCCCTTCGCCTTTGGCTAACGCGCTCACGACAGCCTGACGCGCCGCGCAATGCTGACTATCACACAGAGACTCAGACATCATCTTCTCCTTGTTCTTCTCGGGGATGCACAATGAGCCATCCTTCAGCGCGCACTTTTGCCTGCCAAAAGGCCGCATAGCGTCCGTTCATGGTCAATAACTGTTGATGGTTGCCTTGCTCCACAATTTGCCCGTGATCGAGCACTATAATGTTGTCCGCACTGCGGATGGTGTGCAGTTGGTGCGCGATGACCAGCATGGTGCAGCGGCCACGCAACGCGTTAAGTCCCTGAGCGATCGCTTCCTGATTTTCAGGATCCAATGCACCGGTTGCTTCATCCAACAGCAAGATTGGCGCATTTTTCAGCAATGCGCGCGCCAGTGCGGCACGCTGACGTTCACCACCCGACAACAATCTGCCCCCTTCGCCAACCCGGCTATCCAGACCCAACGGTAAGCGCTGCACCACCTCGTCCAAACGCGACAGTTTCAAGACGTTTTGCAACGTGTCATCATCGGTCGTCGGGTTTCCCATCAGTAGGTTTTCCCGCAGGGTGCCGCTAAACAGGTAATTGTCCTGAAACACTTGCGAAATCATATTCATGTGTTTCGCAACCGGTAAATGTTTTACATTAATGCCTCCAATAGCAATGACGCCGCTATCTGGATCGAAAAAGCGGGCAATCAATTTGGTTAACGTGGTTTTCCCCGAGCCGGATGCCCCCACGACGGCGGTCATGCTGTTGGCTGGCAGCGTCGCTGAGACATTTTTCAGCACCCGAACGCCCTGCTGGTAACTGAAAGCCACATCCCGCAACTCGATGCCGTAGTGTTGCGGTAAAGGCACGGGCTCTGTCGGTGCCGGTAACGACTGCTGCGACAACACGTTTTCTGCTGCCTCCATTTGGGTTGACGCCATACGGATGCCCGAGCTGTAGGAGGCCACTTCACTGAGGGGGTCGATAACCCGGCTCACCAGCACCAGCAAGGCAAACAGCGTAGTTTGCTGCTCCGTGTCTCTCTCAATCACCACCAGCCAGGTAATTCCCACCATCAACGCCATCAACGCCAACTGTCCCAACCAGGTGTTCAGCAGCAGTGGCGGCAACACCAGCCACAGTTGACGCCGTGCGGCCCGACTTTGCGCCACAAGCGCCTGATCAAATTGCGGATATCCCTGCGCAGCTTTGCCATAGGTGCGTAACACCGGCTGGCTTTGCGCGAACTCCACCATGCGATCGCACGCCTGTACATTGGCAGTCTGAACAGCCCGGTCGGCGGTACGCCCCAGTCGTCCTGCCCACCAATACACCAGCCCTAACATGGGAAACAGAAACGCCGCGCACAGCGCTACGCGCCAGTCAAAAAAACTGGTTGCCACCACCACCACCACAGGCGTTATCACCGCCCGCAACAAAGGGGTTAACTGGTGGGCGGGTAATCCCAGGATCTCCATCACGCCCTGACTGAGCAACAGACCCAGGCGGCTGGTGTTGGCACGCACAAACCAGCCGAGAGGAAGGGTGACCACATGATCGCCAATGCGGCGGCGCAGTTGATTCATCAGCGTTGCGGCCACCTGAAATCCACTGTACACAGCGCGATAATGCAAATAGCCGGTCAGCACCACGCCAACGCCTAACGGCATCAACCACAGCAAGGCATCATCCACACGGAGATCCAGCAGGGCGCGAATGATGGGCACCACCAGTACAAAGGTCAGCCCCTGCATCAGACAATAGCCGCACACCCACAGCAAATAATGACGCAGCAGCAACGCGTGAGATTTCCCCATCAGTCTGGTCAGGCGCATCAACAGCATATGGCCTCCTGTTGCCCTTGTTTGATCCGCCCGCTGCTCTGGGTGGTAAACCAGCTGAGCGGAGCCTGAGACAGACGTTGTGCTAATTGGCGGCGCAGCGACAAGGCCAAATGATTATCAGCCAGATGCGTAATCAGTTCCGACAGGCCACGCAGGGCCAAGCCGAAAGCCAGACAGACGCAGCCCAGCATAATCACGTGCCAGGCCTCCTGATACCGCGTCAGCGATACGCCCATCAACACCTTAATCAATTCACATAATTCAACCAGCGGGACCAATACCAACCCAGCCGAAAGCATTTGCAGCAGCGCTGCAAGCAAAATCCAGCCCCGAATAGGGGCTAACAGTGACGCTGGTTTGATACTCTCAAGCGAATCAGTAGGTGACGATAAAGGGTTTATCGGCTCCGTCATTAACGGGCTCTCCTTATTGCTGGGGTAATGAAGGGGTGATGCCCACAGCAAACAGCATCGCGTTAGATAACGCCACGATGAGATAGTGTAGCGTGGCCCGTCCGGTCACCATGTCATATTGCAATCATCCTTGCTGATCGAAGGCGGCAACGTTACCGGGGTGACCATTATTTTGAAAATGAGCGTGATATCCCTTGCTGTGATGGGTGCAATGCAATCCCAGCGCGCCTTCAGCACGCAGCGTGTGCTGGGCGTTAGTGACAGGCGCCAGAATCAGACGTTGAGCACATCACGGGGGCAACGACCAAACTTACGACGATAGGCGGTAGAGAAATTGCTGGGGTGCTGATAGCCAAGTTTCACCGTCCATCCTTCCGATTCCAGCCCTTTTCGCGCACGCATCAGTCGCTGCTCGCTTAATTGTTTTAGCGATGAGAGATGTTGTACTGATGACATGTAACCCTTCCTCCAGTCCCTCGATGTTGCACCCTTACCGCGTTTTTTGCTGGAAGACCAGATAAGGCGCAATACTGTCCAACTTTTCCTGTGTTTCTGTGAATTCACGTATGGGTGATGACTGCGCAATCACCCCGGCCCCGGCCTGTAACCAACGCTGATGGCTATCCTGAAACGCAGAACGCAACACCAGTGCCGCTTCGAAATGCGTTTTACCCTCTAACCAAAGTATGGCACCGGAGTAGAGTTCGCGCGGGGACGACTCCAGCCGGGCGATTGCCGACAGTGCGGCACGCTTCGGCACGCCCGTCGCCGTTATCGCGGGAAACAGGGCATCAAAAGCATCCCACGCGTCCTTCCCGAAGCCCAATTCACCGCTGACGCGCGAGCCGAGGTGCTGCACGTTGCCGCGCTGACGTACCGACATTAAATCATTGATAACGACACTCTCCGGCTGGCACAGCACTTTCATTTCCTCTACCGCCGCTCTGACAGACATCACATGCTCAACAATCTCTTTGTCGTCGCTTAAAGAATGGTTCAGCAAGGCATTTGACCGGGCAGCGTCCTGATGCTGTAGACAGGTGCCCGCCAACGTGTCGGTACTCACTTTGTCCTGCTCGACGGACATCAACAGTTCAGGACAAAAACCGACGGCTTCCCGCTCTCCCTGGCGCAATAAAAAGGTGCGCACTGGCGTATTGGCCTGGCGTCCACGCAGCAGCGTTGCTGCCATATCCACCGATTGTTTAAGCGGCATGACCCGTGCCAGAATCACCTTGCTGTAGTAGGCATCGTTAATTTCTTCAATCGCCTGGCATACACGCTGGCAGTAATCGCCCCGATCGCAGGCGAGTTCAGCAACCTGCGCCAGTTGGACATCCCGCCCCCGACGTTTCGCCACGGCAACGGCGCTCAATACCCAATCAGACAACTGCCGACAACGCAGTGCGTCCTCAGCCAACACGGTGACGCCATTATCTGAAAAAATCAGTTCTTCACGCGGTACAACCAGGTTCAACACAGGCCAACGCCCTGGTTTGTAAGCGTGCTCCTGTACGCAAAGCGCATAGTGAAACCCCGCTTCGCCATAGATGCGCAGATTTTCACCGCCATGTGCCGCTTGAAAGCGACGGGCATGCTCCGCCGGCGATCCCTTGACGCGTGTGGTACTGATGCCGTTATCGGTAATAGTGGTCGCCTGCTCGCCTGCGGCATCGACGGTCAACGAGGCTCGTTGCCCTAACGCAAGATACCAACAGGATTGTCGCTCATAGACATAGTGGTCTTCCCCTTTCAACTGGTTGAGCAGTTCCGCGATGATTGGCAGTAATTGCGCCTCAGGCAACATCAGATGCCGTCTACTGTGATATCCCATCATGGTTGTCCTTTACCTGTTCCCTTACACGTTCGAGGATGCGCGCCGTTAGCGCCTGTTTATTGATTTTTCCCATTGGAGTAAGCGGCAATGCTTTCACCACGCTCAGCGCGTCGGGCCATCGGGATACAGGCACGCCCTGGTGTTCCAAAAAAGCACACAAATCCGCCAACAGCAGTGACCGTTTGGCAACCACCACTGCATGTACCGTTTCATCCAAGCCGGCCACAACGGCCACGTCACGCACATCAGGATGCAGGCGCAACGCCTCTTCGATGTCCCCCGGCCCCACGGATTCGCCGTGGCGGTTGATGGTTTCCTTGATACGCCCTTCGACGCACAGATTGCCATCCGGTAACCGTCGAACCCGATCGCCACTACGGTAAAAACCCTCAGGAGTGAACGGCTGCTCGTCTGAGGGATCGGTACAGAAATACCCTCGAATCGTATAGGGTCCGCGCACCCATAGTTCACCCGCATTATCAGGGGAAACAGCAATCCCAGCCGGGTCCACAATACGAATATCGTCATCCTCACACAGCGGTCTTCCCTGCGTGTTAAGGATGGTGTGTGGCGTATCGTCCAGCCTGGTCGCGGTGATCAGCCCTTCTGCCATGCCAAACACTTGTTGCAATTGGCATCCGAAACGATTCAGCATTGCACCAGCCCGAATAGCATCAAGTTTGGCGCCGCCCACCTGAATCAGACGCAGCGATCGCAAATCAGGGCGTTCACTGTCCAGCGCTTCAAGCCAACATTGGCTTAGCGACGGCACCAATGCCGTGAGTGTGACACCAAAACGGGCAATCGCTGCGAAAGCATCTTCCGGTGCTGGCGTGGCAGGAACCACCACACAACCGCCGCGCGACCACACCCCTAACGCCCCGGGACACGCCAGCGAAAAATTGTGCGCCATCGGCAAGACTGCCAAATAGCGATCCCGCTCGCTCAGCGCGCACAGTTCGGCGCAGCGCTGAAAGTTATAGCCATAATCAGCATGGGTGCGCGGGATCAATTTCGGTATACCGGTTGTTCCACCTGACAGTAACAGCAGCGCAATGTTGCCCGCTGCATCCCCTGGCGGTGGAGCAGCAATCATCGTATCCTGGCAAAAACAAAAGCGATCCGCTTTGCCACTGAAGAGCGTACGGCACCCGCATTCCGCCAGTTGCGTGGTCAACGCCTCGTTTTCGCTATGGCAGAGACGTGCGCTACCCAGATAGCGTCGAGCACGTGCTTGCACCGCCACCTGAAGCACCGTTTTGGTACACAGTGTCGGCACCACCATGACCGGCACAGCGCCAATCAGCAATAAAGCAAACAGGGCAACGGCGAAATCAGCGCCGTTTGGCAACTGCACCAACACCGTGTCGCCGGGAGAGACGCCATGTTGACTGAGCATGGTGGCAAAACGCCGCCCCTGACCAATCAGCTTCCAATAAGGCCACGCGTGCCCTTCGGCGATCAAGGCAATGTGTTCACTGTAGGTCTGTTGCCAACGGATAATGTGGGTGGAGAGCGTATCCGCTTGCCAGTAGCCCGCATCCTGATAACGCTGGGCGACATCTGGCGGCCAGGCAAGCGATGGCGGCAAGCACCGAGCATCGGTAGCGTGCAAACGGGTATCGGTCAGATAAGCATCCTGCGAATCGTTATTATGCATAAAGCACCCCAGCCTGAGCGGTGAGACGTTCTGAGCGCAACCCCGCTTCCCGCGCAAGTTCCGCCAGACTAAATGTATGCCAGACGCTCTGATTACGGATCACCTGCGCCGGGCATGGCCCGCCGCGCACCGTCCAGCAGGACGTCAGCAACATAGTATCGTCTGGCCCCGGTTCGCCTTGCAATGATGCGGTGTAATGCCGTTTACCTACCGTTTCACAAGCGAGCGGAAATGCGGGCAGTACGACAGGTTTATCCAGCGGCAGTAGTTCAACAAAAATCGGTGCGCCAGCCGACAGGCGCGGTAACAGTAGCTGCCATAGCTGCTGGCGCTTTTCCCGGCATAAATGCCCCAATACGCCATAGGCCACCACGGCGCCCAATTTATCCGGCAGGTGCAGTTGTTCCACGGGTTCAGCGACCACGGTGACGCGCTGACGCAGATGCGGGTCGTTGATAACCCGGTGCATCAACACAGCGCGCATAGCCGGTGCCGGTTCCACCGCCAAAATGTCACACTGTGGCACGCTATCAGCAATGGCCGCTACCGTGCGCCCAGTTCCTGCCCCGAGATCCAGGATCGGTTCACCGTTTAACGCGGTGGCTGCAAGGCGCTCCCGCAACACGACATCGCCTTCTGAATGTGCTCTGGCCACCAGGTCATAATATTCCGCTACGGGTGAGTAGAAATCGTCCATTGTTTATCCTTTTGTGCAGGGAGTGAGCGAGGAGAAGAAGGCCTGCTGTACGGTGTCAACCACCGCATCGCGTTGCTGATTGATGAAAAAATGGTCACCGGGGAAAATATGCACCTGACACGATGCCGAGGTGTA
The DNA here is from genome assembly GCF_025962695.1 of Candidatus Symbiopectobacterium sp. NZEC135. NCBI lineage: Bacteria > Pseudomonadati > Pseudomonadota > Gammaproteobacteria > Enterobacterales > Enterobacteriaceae > Symbiopectobacterium > Candidatus Symbiopectobacterium sp. NZEC135. The sequence continues at coordinate 90,724 of NZ_JAGFPF010000013.1, forward strand.
ATCGGCCCAGGCGCAGGCTTGGTCGACGGGAAGGCAGGGATCGTCCCTTCCTGCGAGTACATCAATCGGACAGCCAATCACTGGCGTGTTATGAGGCCGATAGTTTTCAATCAAGCGATAATCACTGCGGATAATAGGCACCAGCAGGGCCGCCAATTCTGGCGATTCCACCAACGCATTGTTGCGCGAACTCAAACGACGCAGCTCAGCCAAAATTTCGCTGTCACTGCTGCGATGAATGGCACTGTCGCGCGGGTGATAACGGGGCGGCTGCCGACCTGAGATAAAAAGATGTCGTGGCGGCATGCCCTGCGCTTCCAGTTGAACCGCCAGTTCATGGGCAATCGCACCGCCCATGCTGTGCCCCAGCAACGCGTAGGGCCGGGTCGCGATATCGCGTTGCAACTCGCTCACCAACGTGGTCAGCAAGCATGACATGTCATCGATAGTCGCTTCGGTAAAACGATCTTCTCGCCCTGCATATTGCACGGCAGCCACGGCGATCTGCGTATCAAACAGTGGTGCCCAAGCGCGAAATGCGCTGGCTCCGCCCCCGGCATAGGGCAGACAAATCAACAGCGGCTGCGACGCCGAGGGCGGAGAAAAAAAACGCAAGAAATGGCGGGTCATTCGGCCTCCTGTTGGCACGGTTGCTGGCACAGCGCCACCTCAGGTGGCGTGCCGGGTTCAATCAGTGCGGGGGGACCGAGCAGGGTTGAAATCTGATGCCAACTGCGCGTGACGCTCAATGCCCAGGCGGATTGGTGCTGAGCCAGCACGGGGTTTCCGATACTGGCGATAAAGGCATCCAACGCCCGATGGATGGCCTGTGGCCATTGGGTATCGAACACCGCGCGAAGGTAAAAGCGGCCAAACGCGGTGCCGCACACGACGGCTTTGAACTTGCTGGTCATCGTTTTCCCTCTTCGAGGCGATCATCAGGCAGGTATTGACGAATCTGTGTACCCGGATGCAGACGGACAACGTCGTTAAAGGTTTGTGTTGCCATCAGGACGTCATCGGCGAAATGCACGCCGGGGGAAATGTCACCGCGTAATAATGCATTCACCGTGCTCACCGTCACGGCGGCGGTCAACGCCGCGCTGCTGTCGGTGGAGATCACCGCGCGGCGGCGCGGTGCGTGATGAGGGATAAGATCGAACACCAGTCGGTAATACGGCGAGTGTCCCTGCAGATCGAGTTCACTGGCCTGTTCAACCTGTGCCACCGCCTGCGTCAGGCGTTCAGCACTGTTGACCCAACCGCGCAAACCGGTCAGCGTCTCACGCAAGAAGCTGCCGCTAAACACGTTATACCAACGCAACTCCCGTAATTGATGGCGTAATGCCAAGCGCTCAGCATCGCTACTGAGAAACGGGAGCAGCGTTACTTCACCGGGGAAATGCGCCAAATCATGGCGCATTTCCGTCGGTAACCGGCGTAAATGCGGCTCCCCCTTAACCCAGAAGGCGCTCGCTTCGCCATACCAGTAGCTACTGGCCGCCACCCTGCCGTACTGATCGTTGACCGACAGCACCAGATCGCCCGCTGCCACACCGCGTACGCTTTCACGCCCGCCGCTGTAAACGGTAATGGCATCATCGGGCAGAACGCCCAGCCAGTCAGGCATCAAATTGGCCAACCCTGGCAACATGCCAGCCGAGAGTACTGCGGTCCAGCCCCGTGCCCGGGTCGGTGTTTGTTGCAGCAAATGCCATACCGGTGCATCACCAGATACATCGATATAATGTGTACCAGACCGTGCGGCACTGCGCGCAACCCGATCGAGCACCAAATAGGACGGCCCGGCACAGTTCACCATCAGTGCACATCCCTGACTAAAAGCATCCAGTTCATCTTGCTGATAGAGATCGACCACCTGAGATTGCGCGTTGACCCGCTGTGCCAGCGCTTGCAGTGCCTCAGGCTGTCTGGCTCCGAGGCGTAATGTGTATCCTGCCGCGCCTAGCCAGTGGGTAACTTCTCGTCCGATACTGCCTGTTGCCCCTAGAATCGCGATGCAAAGCCGCTTCACAGCGCCTCCTTCAGGCGTGTATGCCGTGCGATACAGTCAGCCAGAGACGCGGCGTGTTGCTGCGTCATGCAACTAAAATTCTCCGTGTCGAGCACCTCGTTCCAGATGGCGGCAATATCCTGTTCCAGCGCGTCACACAGCGCATCGCCTTGTACTTTCATAAGGATCCCTCCTTCATTCGAGCGCGGTCGGCTAAATGCCTTTCAATGCAAGCACACAGGCCAGATAGAGTTGCGTCAGAGAAAAACTCTTTTATGGTCAGATTGATAGCAAATCGTTCACACACCTGAGCCACCAGTTTTGTCCCCAGCAACGAGTTACCGCCCGCACGGAAGAAGGAGTCAGTGCCCGCTGGCAGTGGCCCTTCCACGAGTTGTTGCCATAACGCAGCAACAATATCCTGCAACTCGCTGATTTTATTGTGGAGTAGTAATGCTGCGTGCGGCGAAGACATCGCCAACTGATGCCTATCGATACGACCTAAAAACTCCAGCACGCCATCCGGACGGTATCGTCCGCGATCGCCGGTACGGTACCAGCGCCACGGGTAATCACCGTTAAAGTGCAGCGCCGTCAAGCGCGCATCCGCACAATAGCCGCGCGCCACCCCTAACCCGCCAATCCACAGTTCACCAGGTACCCAGTCAGGCGTGTCATTACCCAATGCGTCCACTACGCGTACACGCTGATTTCTCAGTGGGAAACCGTAGGGAACGGTGTAGCACCCTTCCGGTAGCGGTGACGACATCGGCCAGATCGTGGACCAGATAGCGGCCTCTGTAGCCCCACCCAGCGCAAACATCTGTGCTGACGGCGCAATCGTGCGCAACCGTTCGCCGCTGTCGGGCTTCACCCAATCCCCAGACAACAGTGCTATACGCAGATCGGGCAGCGTCACCTGCCGCGCACACGCCAGGGTGTGCAACATATCGAACAGCGAAGGCACACTGTTCCATACGCTGACGCCGTGGGTAGACATCAGCGTTAACCATCGGTCCGCATCATGATGGGGTGCGTCCTCCGCCAACACCACTAATCCCCCCACGCTCAGCGCGGCGAACAGATCAAACACTGACAGGTCGAAATCCAGCGCGGAAACGGCCAAAAAGACATCCTGTGCCGAGATATCAAGTTGCTGACACACCGCTTCCAGCGTATTGAGCACATTACGGTGTTCAATCATCACGCCTTTAGGTTCCCCGGTGGAGCCGGAGGTAAAGAGTACGTAGGCGAGCGTGTCATCCGGTGGAATGATCGGTGCCGTTAACGGTGCGTTGTCGCGCAACGAAGCCAGTGAATAGGCCGGTGAGGCGAACGAAAGGTTGTTGTCGCAAATGACGGCTTTCACACGCCCCTTGCGACACAGCATCGCGTGACGCGCAGCAGAATGTGCCTGATTGAGGGGCAAATAGGCCGCTCCGACAGCAAGGATGCCAAGTAACGCCACCATGCGATCGCGACCTGATGGCAGGCACAATGCCACACAATCCCCTGCGTGGATGCCTCGATGAAGCAGTCCGGCGGCAACCGTCAGCGCCTGTTCACGCAGCGCGCCGTAGCTCAGGTAGCCGTTCACGCTATCCCACAGCGCCGGGCGCTCAGGCCACTGCTGCGCCTGATTGAAAAAGGCGTCATGCAACGCCCGATGGTTTGGCATCGGGCCCCCGGAGGTGTTGGCCTGAAGTCGCATCTGGCGCTGCACAACCGGTAAATCACGAATGGGCGGCGCGAGCCAGTCATTGCCTGCCAACGCGCGCAGCGTATGGCAGTACCAGGCAAACATCTGCTCGACCATGGCGGGCAAAAACAGCTCTTCCAGATAATCCCAACTGAGCAACACGCCATCGGCTAAATCAATGACTTGATGATCGAGCCATACTTGCGGCGTTTGTGAACGGGTGTAGGTCGGCCAGGGCACTGCTTTAGCCAGCGCATCGGTCACCCCCAGCATGCTGGTGAACACCACTGGTGCGGCCTGCATGTCATTGTCTGCCCGTTGTGCTAGCGCGCGCTGTACCGAAATGGCGGACACGGAGGCGTGCCCGAGATCCTGCCACACTTGTTCCTGCAACCGCTGGGCATGCCTTAGCCAGCTCTCTGCGTTTTCGGCGTGATACTCCGCCAGCGTCAGCGAGGTAAAATCCCCCACCACGCGGTTGATGTCGGGATGAAGAGGTTGGCGATCGAACTGCGTCAAGGTGATCACCAGTGCTTTTTGTCCACTCCATCGACTCAGCGTTTCCGCAAAGCACGTCAAGAGCAGCACCGAGGGGGTAATTTGCGCCTGACGCGCGCGATCGCTGAGTTGTCGCCACAGTGCGGGTTCGAGCCGCGCTTCCAGTCGATGAAAGCGCGGCGTAATGATGGCAGCAGGCGGCATGCGTGTCGGTAATGCGGGCGCAGGCGGCAGCGCATCAAAGCGCCGTTGCCAATAGTCGATATCCTCTTGCGCTTGCCCCTGCTGCGTGCGCCAGCACTGATAATCCCGGAATTGTATCGTCAGCGCAGGCAGTTCGATCTCCGGATTGTGGTAGCACTCTAACCATTCACTAAACAGCGTCAACATGCTTAAACCATCGACAATCAAATGATCGAACAGCACGGCAAGTCGCGATTTTCCTGCGCCATAGTCAATCAGCGTAATGTCATAGAGCCTGCCACTACCGGTAGCCAGAACCTGGTGTGCCATTCGATTTCTAAGCAGTGCCAACTGTGCTGATGCATCGGTCAAATGGCGTAAGTCATGGTAGCGGAAGTAAAAATAGGGAACCTCTTCCATGATGTGCTGTTGACCATCCTCGCCGATAACGCAGCGCAGCATATCGTGCCGGGTGACCAACTGGTTCCAGGCGTGCTCAAGACGCATCAGATCGGCATGGTCCAGTTCGTATTCGTGGTAACACTGGGCGGCGATCCCGCCCAGCACAAACCCGTCACGTCGACCAAGCCAATAGGCCTGCTGAACGTCGTTCAGGGGAAACGGCTGATAACGCTGCGTGGCATCATGGCGCAAGCGGATCTGTTGTGCTGGCATCACTTCCAACTGAGAAGGGGTATCAAGTACCACTGCGACCGCTGCATCAACCTCAAGCAGACGCGCTAACGCGCCTTCAATTTCAGCCAGTTCAATGCGGTATCCCCTTACGTTGACTTGCCCATTAGCGCGCCCACAGAAAACCAGCACACCGTCGTCGCGGTAATAGGCCCGGTCACCGGTGCGATACCAAGTGATCCCCTGTCGTACAACAAACTTTTGTGCACTGCGTTGCGCATCACCAATGTAACCGTCAGCAAGCCCTACGCCACTGACCCACAATTCGCCTTTCACCTCATTCGGGCAATCGCGCTCCTGCCCATCCACCACTCGACAGCGCATATTTGCCAGCGGTTCACCATACGGCGCCGCGGGCCACCAGGGTTCATCCGGGGTGACGATGTAGCAGGTGGTGTGGATTGCCGCCTCAGTCATGCCGCCCAGGGCCGCAAAGCGTGCTTGAGGTGCCAACGCCCATAACTGATGCGGCAAGGGGTACAAGATGCGATCGCCCCCCACCATCACCAGCCGCAGCGACTGCGGCAACCCACGGTCATGGGCCGCAATGGTCAACATTTCCACTTGCGCAGG